>DASQMM010000530.1:0-12620 GCA_035645495.1 Brevibacillus sp.
CGTATATAGACGATATCCTCGTCTGGATAATACGCTACGTCATCCTTCACTTTAAGTCCAGCGTCCAGGATTTCCAAAACCTCATCGCCAGTGTTGATGAACTGATGAGCAATTCCTTTACCTGCTGGCTTAGCGAAAAAATCTCCCTTTTTTACCGGAATGTATTCATCATTCAGTCGTAGGGTCCCAGTGCCCCCTAAAATCAGGAAGAACTCCTCCTGTAGGGAATGACTGTGATATTTGACGCTTTTTCCTCCCGGCTGAACCTTATCGATATTGACATACAGCTTTTCACTACCTGCCGCATCCCCCAGGTAAAGGGTGAGCATAATCCCGAGACCATCGACCTCTTGAAACTCCGACATGGAATCAATATTTTTAATTCCGCTCATCCTACCATTACCTTGCCCAAAAACGAACGCAGCCGCTCATTCTTCGGATGTTCGAACAACTCCTCCGGCTTCCCTTCTTCCATAATAATTCCCTGATCCATAAAGATGACACGATCCCCCACTTCCCGGGCGAAGCCCATCTCATGCGTCACTACGATCATGGTCATTCCTTCCGCAGCCAGGTTTTTCATGACCGCCAATACTTCGCCGACCAATTCCGGGTCAAGTGCAGAGGTAGGCTCATCAAACAGCATCACTTTCGGATTCATGGCCAAGGCCCGGGCTATCGCCACACGCTGCATCTGTCCTCCCGACAAACGATCTGGATAGACGTCAGCCTTATCTGCCAATCCCACTTTCTTTAGCAAAGCCATGCCCGTTTTCCGCGCTTCCTCCAGAGGTGTCTTGCGCACCTTGATCGGGGCAAGCATCACATTTTCCAGAACGGTCTTATGCGGAAAGAGATTGAACCGCTGAAAAACCATCCCGACATCTTCCCGAACCTTGTTGATGTCCACCTTGGGATCGGACAGATTGTGTCCGTTCATGATGATGGTTCCGCTCGTCATCTCCTCCAGCTGGTTGAGACAGCGCAAAAACGTGCTTTTTCCCGATCCGGAAGGGCCGATGACACATACAACTTCCCTTTCCGCGATCTGTGTCGTGATTCCTTTCAATACCTGCAATTTGCCGTAGTTCTTTTTCAAGTCCTTTACCTGAATGATCATGGCATCACCTCCAGGAGCTTCCCTACTTGTGTGCTTGTGCTTCATATTCTTCTATCATACACGAAAATTGTCGCAATTGCATGAAAGATTAGCCTTTTGCCGTTAACTGACAGTCGCCCTGACAAGAACAGGATGAACAAGAGATCGCTGGCGGCGTCATGTGCTTTTGCTTGTTTTTGCTGGACAGGTAGTGGATCAAACGCGCTGAATTCAGTACCACCAGCACGGAGGTAGCATTGTGAACAAAAGCTCCGCCGACGGGTCCGAGTATACCTACCATCGCCAAAATAACCGCGGCCGCATTGATCAGACTGGAAATCATCAGATTTTCGCGGATGACTCGCAACGTTTTCTGGCCGAGCTCGACTACATCCGCCACCTTGGAGACATCATCGTGCATAATGACGATATCGGCTGCTTCCGAAGCGATTTGGGTTCCCCCTTCTCCCATTGCGATGCCTACATGGGCTGCCGTCAATGCGGGAGCGTCGTTGATGCCATCGCCTACCATCCCGACGACAAGCCCTTTTTGCCGATATTCTTCGACGCGCTGGTACTTGGCTTCCGGAAATTGCTCGGCATAAACTGTCGTGACCCCCGCTTGACTGGCGATCTGGCTGGCTGCTCCCTGGTTGTCTCCGGTCAGCATGGCAATCTCTCCTACTCCGTGCAGCCGCAGACGTCCGATTGTCTCCCGCGATTCCACACGGACGCGATCTGCCAACGATACCAGCCCGACAAGCCGACGATCCCTTGCGACCAATACCGCCGTATGGCCGGCCTGCTCCTGTTCTTCCCGCAGTTGCGTCAATTCAGTCGTGTCGATCCCCATCTCCGTGAAAAAGCGGTGATTCCCGACCAGCACCTCATGGCCTTCGATCTGTCCGGAGACTCCATTGCCCGGGTGGACGAGAAAAGCATCTACCTGCGGCACCTCGATGCGCCGTTCTTCGCTCGCCTTGAGAATAGCCTGGGCGACGGGATGCTCCGAATGCTTTTCCAAAGCTGCCGCCAGACGCAGGACGTCATCCGCCTCTTCGTTATGCAGGCGAGCTACCCCTGTCACCTGCAGCTTCCCTTCCGTCAGCGTCCCTGTCTTGTCAAACAAGAGCGCATTGACCAGCCCAATCTGCTCCAGCGCGACTCCGCTTTTGATAAGAATGCCGTGCTTGGCGGCACTGCCAATCCCCGCCATGATCGCAGTGGGCGTAGCCAGTACCAACGCGCAGGGACAGAAAACGATCAGGATCGTCACTGCTCGGACCAGATCCCCCGTAAACAGATACATCAGGACAGCCAGTGCCAGACTGCTCGGCACGATCCAGGCAGCCCAGCGATCCAGCAGGCGTTGGACAGGAGCTTTTCGTTCCATCGCCTCAGCGACAAGGCGGGTTACTTTGGCAAATGTCGTCTCGTCCCCGATCCGCTCCGCCTCGATCTCCATTACTCCATTGGTATTCAATGTTCCCATGAATACCTCATCCCCGGGGCCCTTTTCCACAGGCAATGACTCGCCTGTCAGTGCTGCCTGATTGACGGCTGCTTGCCCCTGTCTGACGATCCCGTCGACCGGGATTTTTTCACCCGGCTTGACCTGGACTACGTCGCCTTTGACGACTTTCTCCAAAGCGACTTCCAGCCATCCATTCCCTCTTTTGACGTGTGCCGTCTGCGGAGCCATCTGCACCATTTCTTCCAACGCTGACGCTGCTTTGGCCACGGTGCGATTCTCCAGCCACATGCCGATCATCATAATCAGCGCCACTTCTCCCGCTGCGAAGATTTCTCCGATCGAGACTGCAGCGATGATCGCAATCGTCACCAGCACATCACTGTTGATTGAGCGTTCCTCCATCAATTCCTTTCCGGCTGCCCAGGCAATCGGAAGCCCGCACAGCACGACTGCCAGCCAGGCCAAATCCAGTCCCCAAATCTCTCCATACAGCCAACTGACCAGTAATCCTGTACCCGACAGCAGCATCCCCATTTTTTGTATCATCCCAACCATCTCTCCTTTTCTTCCCCAGTTGAGAAAGAGAATCAGACTTATTTCTCCCGTAAAAACAGTGGAAGCTGCTGCCCGAAGGCAACAGCATCCTAGTTGATAATGATTATCCTTATTTTCACCTGGGCGAATCCTTTTGCACCAGGTAAATATTTTTATATTCATTCTAATGTGGAACTCTCTTACCGTCAAACCCAATTTTCCATCATTTGATGTGTAACAGCGGCGAGGTCTGTTCATGCTAAGAGTGAGGTGAATAACATGCAGCGTAAAAAATGGATCGCTCTCATCATCGTTATGGCTGTCTTGTTTGCGGGACTGATTGTGGAGGGATTCACCGGAACCCCCGAAGATCTGGCAAATCATCCGGGGTACGCGTGGGAAGAAAACGTGGTCTCCGGAACTGGCAACGCCAAAATCCTTCAGCTCTTTGTCAATGGCGTCATCTCTGGAGAACGAAACGCGGCTGGCATCCCTACCAATACAGAGATTCTTCGCGAGCAGCTTCGATATGCCGAGGAGGATGAAAATGTAAAAGCGCTGGTACTGCGGATCGACAGTCCTGGAGGCGAGGTTGTAGCCACCGATGAGATCTACAACCGGCTCATGCGATTCAAACAGGTACGGAACATTCCCATCGTTGTCAGCATGGGCTCTACGGCAGCATCAGGCGGTTACTACCTGGCTACAGCCGCGGATACGATATTCGCCAATCCGAATACGCTGACGGGTAGCTTGGGCGTTATTTTTAATCTCGTCAACTACAGCGAAGCCGCCAATAAGCTGGGGATCCACCAGTACGCCATCAAAAGCGGACGTTTAAAGGATATCGGCAGCCCCGCTCGTCCCGTTACCATTCAAGAGCAGCAAATTTTTCAAACACTCGTGAATGAAAGCTACCATAAATTCGTCGATGTCATTGTCAAAGGACGCAACTTGAGCCGCGAACGGGTACTGGAGATTGCCGATGGGCGAGTCTATTCCGGAGAACAAGCGAAGCAGCTTGGATTGATCGACCAGTTTGGCGATCTGGAGGAAGCGACACAGCATGCCCTCTCTTTGTCTGGTGAGGAGGCTGCCACAGTTGTACGGTATTCTGATCAAATTTCGTTCAGCAAATTGCTGTTCAGCATGAAACAGCATTGGTCCAACCCGGATCCTTTGGGCCTGTCCCGTATTTTGGATCGCCATTCGACACATCGTTTGCTGTATCAATTCATTCCTGGAGAATCGTAGGGAGGATAAGCAATGACGGAAAAAATGCTGGATGATTCACCGCCGGTCAAAGATGTGTCCACCCATGTTTTTGCCGGCTTTTGGATACGGGTTGCAGCCACTATTTTTGATTCCCTCTTTTTAATGGGCGTCTCTATGTTGATCTTCAATCCCCTGCGCCGTCTGTTCGGAGTGTACGGCGCTGTCTTTTCCCAGATCGATCTGCTAGAAATTCTGTTCTCCCTGCTTTACTTCATTCTGCTAACCTGGTGGACCGGACAAACGCTCGGCAAAATCATTACCGGGATTCGCGTCATTCCTACTGGCGAGGGGCGAGGAAACCTCTCCGCCGGTCAGGTTATTCTGCGCGAGGTAGTCGGCAAATTCCTCTCGTCTCTGGTGATTGGACTCGGGTACATGTGGGTCGGCTGGAACAAGAAAAAACAGGGCTGGCACGATCTGATCGCCAATACCTTCGTCATACGGGAAAAGCGGATCTAGGACGCCGCCCAACAAAAAACTCGCCTTTCGCGTCAGGCACGCGAAAAAGCGAGTTTTTTACCTTGCTTGCATTTGTTGTTGTTGTGATGCAGCAGGAGCAGGCGGTTTGTCCTCTTCTTCATAAAAGAACGGGAGGAGGACCAAGCTCACGACGAAAAACAGTATCCAGATGATCCCACGCTTAAAAATGCAAGGCGTAAGCACATGGACCAACCCCTTTTCACGTCATTCTTTATATATCTACGCTTCCCCACCTGCCGCCCGTTTATCCCAATTTTATGCACCTGTAAAAATTTTTTGTCCATGCTGTTCCGTTGTCGCTTGTTTCGGCCGGCTGCGATGAACCAGACAGGCAGCGGCAAACGCCAACAGCTGCGCACCCATCAGCCAAAACATGGTCCATGGCTCCCAAGCTTGCATCAGATACCCGTTGATTCCCGGAGCGAGGATACTCGCTACTCCGAAATTTATCCCTGCTACGATGCCTACGGTCGGAATCAGGGAGCCTGGCAAGAGATCAGCCGCATAAGCCAAGCCCAGGGAGTAAAAAGAGCCGACAGCCGCCCCGGCCACTGCCAAGAGCAGCATCATCACCCAGACGTTCTCTCCTGCCAACGGAAACAGGAAAAATGCGACCGCGCCAACCAGGGCGCAGACGAACATCACTTTTTTGCGTCCTACCCTGTCACTCAAAGCCCCGAGCGGCATTTGCAGAATGATGCTCCCGACGATAAACGACGGCAGGATCAGAGACATCCACTCCAGCGACAAGCCCGTACGCAAGGCATACACAGGAAAACTTCCGTTGAGCGAGGTTTCCATGAAGCCGTAGAGAAAAGCCGGGATCAGCGCCAGCCAGCCGATACGCAGAACCGTTACATATTTGTTTTGCTTTTTCTCTGTCTGTCTGATCTCCTCGGGGTAGTCATTTTTGATCCGTGCCAACAGCAAATAGGCGATGACGTACAGCACGATCAACGCGGCAAACGGAACCCACAAGCCAAACGTCAGCAGGTTCAAGCCCAAAGGACCAATCCCGAAACCGATTCCAAAAGCCAGCCCATAGATCGACAGGTCGCGTCCGCGATTTTTCTCCGAGGTAATTTTCGTTACCCACATCTGGCTGGCGTAATGCAGACTGGAGTCCCCAATCCCCATCAGCAAGCGTAAAATAAACCAGATCGTCAAGGAAGAAAAGACCGGGACCAGCAAGGTCGCTCCCGTCAACAACACCAATCCCCAGAAGATCGTGTTTTTATAGCCCAGACGACGCAAGGGGATCTCCAGCCAAGGAGATACCAGCACGATTCCCAAATACAGAGCCGTTGCATTCAAGCCATTGACCACAGAGGATACACCCTGCTGCTCCAGCAAGACAGCCAGCAATGGAATGGTCAAGCCTTGATTGGCTCCTGCGACCGCCACGACGACGATCAACACCCAAAAGGTGTAGCGCGATGATTGCATGGTGTTGAACCCTCACTTTCATGATCCCGATACGGTAGCAGAAAGACTCCCTTGTTGGAGCTGGTACATTTTTCGATACAGGCCGTCACGACCCATCAGCTCCTCATGTGTCCCTCGCTCCACTACTTCTCCCCGCGACAATACCAGAATTTGATCAGCGTGCTGAATCGTCGACAGTCGATGCGCGATGATAAACGTAGTTCTTCCTTTGGACAACACGTGCAGCGCCTCCTGGATGGCAGACTCCGTCTCGCTGTCGATGCTGGCTGTCGCCTCGTCCAGGATCAGAATCGCGGGATCGCTGACCAGTGCTCGGGCAAAGGAAATGAGCTGTCGCTGTCCTGCAGACAAGGTCGACCCCCGCTCCACCACAGGCTCGTCATAACCGCCCGGCAACTGCCGGATAAAATCATCCGCACGAACAGCTTTGGCTGCTTCGTGGATCTGTTCATCCGTCACGTGATCATTGTACATGCGTATGTTGTAGCCTACGCTTCCCGCAAAGAGAAACGGATCCTGCAATACCAGACCGAAATGGCGACGCAAGGATTGGATGTCCAACTCACTCATAGGCGTACCATCGATCAAAATTTTTCCTTTCGTCACGGGATAATAGCCAAGCAGTAGGTTCATCAACGAGCTTTTTCCTGACCCCGTGTGGCCGACCATGGCGATCGTCTCGCCCGGTTTTGCTGTAAACGAAACATCCTTGAGTACGTATTCCTCTCCTGTATAGGCGAAGGATACGCGATCGAACACCACTTCTCCCTTTGGTCGGGGAGCCGCCGTCTTCTTCTCGTCCTCCTGCGCGGGAGTATCCAAGATCTCGAAGACCCGTTTAGCCGAAATATTTGCCTGCTGAAGCTGTGAGAGGCGATCCATGATCATGTTGATTGGCTCGAAAAAACGCCCCATGTAATCGACAAAGGCAAACAGCGCCCCGAAGGAGATCGCACTGTGAAAGGATGCAGAACCGAAGTACCAGACAATCAAGGTGAGTGCCACCTTCCAGATCAAATCGACAGCCGGACGAAGCAAGAACGACTCGACGTTGATTTCCTTCAGTCTGACTTTGAAATACTCCTCGTTCATCTTGGCGAATTCCTGCTGAACTCCCTTTTCGCGGCGAAACGCTTGCACGATCGTCATGTTCTGAATCATCTCGTTGATCGTCGCGTTCATGTCGCTGAGCCGAGTGCGTATAAGCGTATAGTAACGCGAGCTGTACTTGCGGTACACGATGACGAGCAAGACGAGTACCGGTACCGTTACGCAGCAAAACAGAGCTAGCTCTGGCTGCAGCAGGAACAAGGCAATCAGGATTCCGACCAGATAAAAACCATTCTGCACAAAGGTAGCCAGGACGCTGACGTACAGCTCCCGAATCGCCTCTGTATCATTGGTGACGCGCGAGACAAGCGACCATACAGGCGTCTTGTCAAAAAAGGAGACCGGAAGCTTTTGCAGATGGGAAAACAGCTTCATCCGCATCTGCTGGATAATTCGCTGCGCGATCGTTTGCAGCCACAGGATCTGAATGTAATTGAAGCCCGCCGACAAAAGGATCAGGACCCCATAGCCCGCAGAGAGCCAGATAATCGGCTGGACATCTGCCGCATACATCCCCTTTACCTCTGCTGCCGTCAGACGAATGCCTGTGGCAGGCTCGGATTGGTTCACACTCACTTCTACCCGCTCTCGGCCACTTTCCGCAGTGATCGGTGTGATCTGCTTCTCCCCGTTTTGCTCTACGATTCCCTCGACCAGGTAATACGTCATTCCTTCTGTCAGCACGGTCATCTGCTGACCCTGCAGGCGATCCGGCGTTTCCCCGATCGCTGGCAACTTATCTTCCCGCACGTAATAATTGCCGTCCACTTCGACTGCAATCTCTGCATCTGCCTGCGGTTTTTCCTCGAACTGATACCAGGTTTGCTGAATGGCGAGGATGTGATTATCGATCATCACCTTCGCCAAAAAGGGACCCGCCAGCTCTGCTCCCGTGCCCAGCACCAGAAGAAGAAGCGCTCCTGCGATTTGTTTTTGGAAGGGTCTGGCGAATGCCACTAACCGTTCCCATACGTTTTGCCCACTCATGAAACGCTCTCCCTTCTAGCCTTGACCGGCTGCTACGTCCTGCTCCATCTGTTGACGGCGATACTGCTCTGCGTACCAGCCCCCCTGCTTCATCAATTTCTCATGGGTTCCACGCTCCACGATCCTTCCCTCATCCAGAACAAGAATCAGTTGGGCATGCTGTACAGCCGACAAGCGATGGGCCGTGATGATGGTCGTTTTTCCTTGCCGTTCCTGGCGGAGATGGTGGACGATTCGTTCCTCTGTTCGCGCATCGACGGCTGAGAGCGAATCGTCGAGAATCAGAATATCCGCATCCATCAGCAAAGCCCGTGCAATCGAGATGCGCTGCTTTTGTCCCCCGGACAAGGTGACGCCCTTCTCCCCGACCATCGTTTCGAGCCCTTCCCCAAATTGCGCGAGATCACGTCCCATCTCTGCCAGTTCGAGTGCGCGCATGACCTCTTGCTCTGTCGCTTCCGGCTTGCCAAAGGCTACATTGTCCGCTATCGTCCGTGAGAACAACAGATGCTCCTGCGGCACGTAGCCGATTTTAGCCCGCAAGGCATCGAAGGAAATCTGCTCGACAGGCACACCGCCTACGAACAAGGTGTCCTTTTCCATCCGATACTGGTGCAACCAGGCCCGGCACAAAGTGGTTTTGCCGCTCCCGGTTCGTCCTACGATCCCCAGCGTCTCACCTTCCCCCAGCGAAAAGGTGATGTCATGCAATACTGGTTTGTCCGTCCCTGGATAAGTGAAGGTAAAATGACGTGCTTCGATATAATTGGCCCCTACCTCCGTTACGGGGTGGGGGGTCTCATGAACGTCCGGCTCTTCCGCCATCATCTCGGTCAGTCGCTTGAGGGAAGCACTCCCTCGTTGTACGACATTGATCAGCCAGCCAAACGCGAACATCGGCCAGATCAGAAGACCCAGATACAGGTTGAAGGCGACCAGATCGCCCAAGGAAATCGAACTGGTAAAGACCAGATACGTGCCGTAGCCAAGACCGATCAGGAAGCTGAATCCAATAATGATGCCAATAGTTGGTTCAAACAGCGCGTCAATACGCGATACATTCACATTTCGTTCCAGTGTTTTCTCGCTCACTCGGCGAAAAGCCTCCACATCCTGGTCTTCCTGAACGAAGGCCCGCATGACCCGCACTCCGGATACGGACTGCTGAACGTGGTCATTCATTTCTCCAAATGCCTCCTGCGCCAGGTAAAAACGCTCGTGGAGCAAGCGGCCGTAGTATGCGGTCGACCAAGCCAGAAACGGCATAGGGACCAACGCTGCCAACGTCAGCTTCCAATCGATGGAGACGACCATGACACCAAGCGTCAGCAGCGTCATAAACAGCGAATCCACCAGGGTCAAAACGCCCATGCTCGCCGTCCGTTCCACAGCCGGAATATCATTGGTGGCAATCGCCATCAAATCCCCGCTGCGCCTGCGTTGGTAAAAAGAGGGGGTCATGTGGGTCAAATGGCGAAACAGCCGCTCCCGCAGCACCCGCTCCAGGATCAGTGCCCCGCCATTGAGTAAATACCGCCAGACAAAGCGCATCACGTACAGCGATACGCCTAACGAGAGCAGTATGAAGAGCGTCTTCGTCAGGCCAGACTCGGTCAGCGAACCATTGCGAATCGCATCCACCGTCTCTCCGATCAGACGTGGCGGCCAAAGCATCAGGACATCGATCGCAAACAAGAAAGCAATGCCCACGGTGTACCGTTTCCAGTGCTTCCGAAAAAACCAGGACAATTCTCGCAAGATGTACACGTTTTTTCACCTTCTTTATTAAGAGAAAAACGCGAGGAATTACTCGCGTTGTTTGTATAGTGGTCGTCCAGCTGTAGTGCCGGGGGAGGAAAAAGGGAGAACGCTCCAGGCGGGTTGGGCTCTTCGCGGGAGGTCATCCCTGGCCGCTTCCACTCCAAAGGCGGAACCGCGGCCAAAAGCATTCGCTTCGAAGAAGTGTATCAAGGTTGGCCGCAAAACCAGGTTCCGCCTTTTCCGTTCCAACTTGGTCAAGATCCCAAATGCCTTCGCTTTTTTCCCTTTTTCCTCGACCAGCTTTCCTGGTCCCCCTCCACCTTTTGACGGCTTCTCAAGGAGTAGACAGATGTATGAAAAGGGCTGCACATTCGCAACCCTCTTTTTCGCTTCTATCATCGTAATTGACAGAATTTTACCTGTCAATTGCTTTTGCGCGACCGTAAATCCAGCCATTCGGAGCGCAGAAGGCTGTAGACGGCATGGTCCACATAGTGATCATACAGAAATTCATTGTGCCGTAGGACACCCTCCAGCGTGAAACCGAGCCGCTCCGGAATCGCCCGGCTTTTAGCATTGCCCGTCGCCGCCTGAATCGTCACCTTTTCCATCCCCCAAGAACCGAAAATCAAGCGATCCATATACGTCTCCACTGCCATGGACATCAAGCCTCGTCCCTGATACTGTGCCCCCAGCCAGTAGCCCAGGGAGGTTTTCTTATTGATCCAGTCTAGGTTGTGAACACCCAAAGTCCCGGCCATTCGCCCCCTGTACCAGATTCCGTAATGCGTTCCCTGGTTGTTGTTGTGCTGATTGATCGTCATCGCAATAAAATGGGCGGTATCCTCCACATGCCTGGTGTAATCGAGCCAAGGCAGCCACTCGCGCAAATACGCTCGGTTCGTATCGGTCAACCAAAACATCTCTGCTGCATCGGAAGGCTCCAATTGCTTGAGAAATGCTTCTTCTGTCATCGGTAATACTCTCATCTCATTCCCTCCTTGGCCTACTCCTCTGGCATGGGTACCTCTTCGCCGTTCAATATGACATGCAAGATGATCTCAGCATGCAAAGATTTCGCCACCGGACAATACTGCTCGGCCTCCAGCTTCACCGCCTGCCAGATACGCGATGGCGCGACTTTACCTGTCGCTCGAAACGTAAGGTGAATCTGTGTGATCGCATGCGGCAGCTTGGGCTCGCGAATCCCGTCAGCTTCGATTTCAAGGCTTTCCAGCGATTGCCGCATCTTCTCCAGCAATTGAGTGACCCCGATGCCGATGCACCCAGTCAAGCCGACGAGCAGCAGCTCCAGCGGACTGTTTCCTTTTCCTTCGCCGCCGTAGTCTTCCTTGGCATCCATCCGGACGGGATAACCACTCGGTCCGATGGCTTCAAATTGCCGTCTTCCCAACCATTGTGTCCTGACACCAACTCTCTTTTGCGCTTCCGCCATCTGGATCCCACTTCCTTTTCTCCTATCATAACAGGAGTTCACCAAAAAATGGAGAAAAGCGCCCAGCCGCAGAATGCAGTGGACGCTTTTGTGCTATGCTTTGCTTTTTGCAATCTCTTCCGGTTTGAATATCCCGGTCTCCGTCACGATGGCTGTAATATAGGAAGCAGGGGTGACATCGAAAGCGGGATTGTACACCTTGATGTCATCCGGTGCTACCTGCTTGCCCAGACCGTGCGTAATTTCTTCGCCAGGGCGCTCCTCGATCGGAATCTGTGCCCCTGTCGCCGTTTCCAAATCAATAGAAGAAAGAGGTGCGGCGACGTAGAACGGAATGCCATGGGCTTTCGCCAAAACGGCTACACCGTATGTGCCGATTTTGTTGGCTACATCCCCGTTGGCCGCCACGCGGTCTGTACCGACGATGACCGCCTGGACCTTGCCCTGGGACATGACCATTGCCGCCATGTTGTCGCAGATCAGGGTGACATCGATGCCAGCCTGCTGCAGCTCATACGCGGTAAGACGCGCTCCCTGCAGAACCGGACGTGTCTCATCGGCGTATACCCTCAGGTTCCAGCCCCGCTCCTTCGCCAGATAAAACGGCGCTGTCGCTGTACCGTAAGCTGCTGTCGCAAGAGCGCCGGGATTACAGTGCGTCAGAACACCCATTCCGTCTTCCAGCAAGGTAAGAAGATTCTCCCCGATCGTGCGGCAAACCTCCGCATCCTCTTTTTGAATCGCCAGCGCTTCAGCCAATACCGCTGCCTTGAGCTGGGCCACATCTTTTCCGGCATCGCGCTGTACGCGCGCCTTGATCCGATCCAATGCCCAGAACAGGTTTACGGCTGTAGGACGGGAACTGCCCAAATACTCCGCCTGTTTGTTTACCTCAGCGATAAATGCTTCCGCTGTCACTGCCTTGCTGTTGCGAACGCCCAGATACAAGCCATAAGCTGCCGCCATGCCAATCGCCGGGGCTCCTCTTACCCGCAGGT
>DASQMM010000531.1:0-3709 GCA_035645495.1 Brevibacillus sp.
TCCTTGCTAATACTTGCCACCCCCGTCAATTTCGAGAAGGAACAAAACGGATTTACCGCTTTGTTGACCACGAGCGGTCACATCTCAGTTCATGAAAAACATCAAAAGGTTTTTCACAAAAAATGTGCGAACGCATTACGCGCCCGCACCTATCTCACCTTGCAAATAAGCAGATCCAAAGATCTTTGCATAAGAGTTACCTGTCAACAATCGTAACCGACGTCGACCCAGGTGAGAAGCTGGGCGCCTCTGCTTGTTCTCGAAGTATGAAGTGTTTATACACGCCTTTTATCATACAGCGAGTCTAAACAATTGTCAAGGCTTGCTCCTGCGATTCTTGCTATCCACCAATGTGGGACATCTCTACCTTGTCGCGTGTCAGTCCCGGCGTATGCAGGAGGCGTTCCTCCGAATAGCGGTCTTGCCGTTGCTCCCAGTACCCGCTGATCAGCTCGCGAATCTGGGCGTCGTCACTTCCCACGCGTAAAGGCTCACGCAGATCAAAGCCGCTAGATGCAAACAAACAATTATACATTTTGCCTTCCGCCGAAAGTCTTGCTCGCGTACAGGTAGAGCAGAACGCCTGCGTCACGGACGAGATCAAGCCAATCTCCTCTTCGCTCCCTACGTAGCGATAGCGAGATGCCACTTCTCCGTAGTAGTTGGGATCAATCGGCTCCAGCGGCATCTCCTCATGGATCATTTCGACGATTTCTCGCGATGGCACGACCTGATCCAGCTTCCAGCCGTTGGTGTTGCCCACATCCATGAATTCGATGAAGCGCAGGATATGTCCCTGCTCCCGGAAATAGCGTGCCATCGGCAGGATGTCGTCGACGTTGACCTCACGCTGAACCACCATGTTGATTTTAACCCCAAGTCCGGCCTGAGAAGCCGCCTCGATCCCTGCCAGAACATCAGCCACTTTATAGCCCCGGCCGTTGATTTTTCCAAAGCGTTCGTCGTCCAGACTGTCCAGACTTACCGTCACCCGATCCAACCCGGCTGCTTTCAGCGCTTCTGCGTGCTTCGCCAACAGCGAGCCATTGGTGGTCATGGCGATATCCTGTACCCCGTCCACCTGCCGAAGCATGCGAATCAACGCTGGCAAATCCCTGCGCATCAACGGTTCTCCTCCGGTGATCCGAATCTTGCCTACGCCAAGCGACGTGAAGATCCTGGCAAGCCTGGTAATCTCCTCGAAGGTCAACAGCTTATGCTGCGGCAAAAAGGGATAGTCAGGTCCAAAGATTTCTGCAGGCATGCAGTATTGACAGCGAAAATTGCATTTATCAGTAACGGAGATGCGGATATCCCGGAGAGGACGTTTTCGAGAATCTAGCACTTGTACAGCCATGGATGACCACTCTCCTTTTCTTATGAGTATGAAGCACGGTCATTCCAATCGTCAATCCGCCGGCATGGCGTAGACGATTTTTCCCGCATCACGGCAGCTGTAACCGCCCAGCGCCTCTACCTCTCTGGCAAAAGCCTCCGAGCGGATGCAGGCGAGCAATTCCTCTCCCTGTGAACTGCGCAGAAAAGAGCCACTGAGCAACAGATCATACCGTTCCTCCGAGACCGGAATAAAATCAAGTCCCATTGCTGCAGCGACAGAGTAAATGCCCAGGCCGGCATCTGCTGTTCCACCTGCTACCGCTGCGGCGACGCTCAAATGAGAAACCGCCTCGCGAGAATAGCCGTAGATCTGCTCCCTGTCAAGCCCTTCTTGTGCCAACAGGTAATCAAACAACAGCCTGGTTCCGGCTCCCCGCTGCCGATTGATGTAGGTAATCCCCGGTTTGACCAGATCATGCACAGAGCTGATGCCCTTGGGGTTGCCCGGCTTTACGATCCACCCCTGCTGGCGATAGACCAGCTGGATGAGCACGACATCCTGACCGCGCAGGTATTTCTGCACAAAAGGCAGATTGTACGTGCCTGTCGCTTCGTCAAACAGATGGACGCCTGCTACATGTGCTTCTCCTTTTTGAATCGCCAGAATGCCACCCATGCTGCCGACGTGGGAAGAGACGAGAAATCGCTCCGGATTGGTTTTTCGCAGCAAGGAATGCAGCACGTCCATCGTCAGGTCATGACTGCCTGTCGCGACAATCGTATTTTGTATTTGCTCCAGCGGCCGATACAGCTCAATCTCCACGCTCTCTCCCTGTTCATAGCCGAGATCACCAGGGGGGATGCGCAGCAGGCCGTCTGCCCGTACCATCGACATGGTGACGCCCGCAGCACGCGTCAGCGGATTGGCGATGTACTGCCCGTCGATACAGCCGATCGTCACACGGATAAAATCCTCTGCACCCATGACAGATAGGATACGCCGTCCCAGCGTCGCCTTGACCCGCGGACGCTGCGGCTCCAACAATCCGTAATAGTGGTGGACGAGCATGCGGGCAAACCATTCCAGATTGAGATATGCAGAGACAGGATAACCGGGCAATCCGATGACGGGCTTCCCGTCTACCACGCCGACCACGACCGGTTTGCCAGGGCGTGTCGCTACGCCGTGTGTCAGCACCTCTCCCAATTCCTCGACGATATGAACCGTAAAATCCTCCCGTCCAGCCGACGAGCCTGCGTTCAACAAAACAAGATCCGCATCCTGTACGGCAGTCTTTACGGCGTCGCGGATCCTGGCGTAATCGTCCGGGACGATCCCGTGGTAGATCGGCTCCGCTCCCCACTCTTGCAGATAAGCCGCAAAAACCGCACCATTAAACTCAATGATTTCGCCTTCTGCCACCGTATCGGAGGGCTCGATCAGCTCGCTGCCTGTCGGAATGATGACGACACGCGGCTTGCGCAAGACGGGAACCGTCACATTGCCTCCCGCAAGCAAGGCCCCCAGATCGACTGGGCGCAGCTTGAAGCGGTCCGGGATAATGACTTCCCCGACGACCACATCCTCGCCAATGGGACGGATATGCTGCCAGGGCGCGACCGCCTCCAGGATCTCGATCATCTCATCGTCAATCTGGTGAATATTCTCAATCATGATGACGGCATCGAATCCGTCCGGGATCGGATCACCCGTGTCTACCTCGATATACCCGACCCCTCGCTTCAGCCGCAAAGGGTGCTGTTCGTCTGCTCCGTACGTCATCTCCGCCTTGACTGCCACACCGTCCATCGCAGAAGCGTGGAAATTCGGCATCGAAACCTTTGCATAAATCGGCTCTGCGGTGATCCTGCCCAATGCCTCCCGAGTGGGGATGATCTCGACCTGCGGCGAAAAGCGAACGCACTCGACAATTTTCTTCTGGGCGTCTTGCAGCGGCGTGTCTTCCAAGTAGATTTTGCGCATCGTTTTCCTCCTGCCAAACCCTTCTACCAATCACTCTATCAAACTATGCAAATAGATGTACATGGACAAATTCGCCTTCCAGGATGCCTTCCTTTTGTGCGGTGATCTCCACCATGCCATCGCTTTTGACCAACGTTGAGATAAGACCTGATTTTCCAAATACAGGGTGTGCCCACCACTCCTCGCCGCGCTTCTCCAGCTTGACGCGCACATAATCAGAGCGTCCTACTGCGGAGGGGATATTTCGCGCGATCCGAGCAACGATTCGTCTGTCCAATTCTGTAGGAACTAGACCTTCCAGTCTGGCGATCAACGGCGCAGTGAACAGATGAAAAATGATCAGTGCAGACGCAGGGTGGCCCGGCAGTCCCATGATCGACTTTTCGC
>DASQMM010000532.1:0-3695 GCA_035645495.1 Brevibacillus sp.
GAATTTGTAGGAATGTTGGGAAGGAGCCACCTTTCATGCCAGATATGGAGTTTTTAAAAAATTTCCCTTTCTTCGAGCATTTGAACGAGCGAGAACTCGAAGATATTGCTGCCGTCATTACGACGAAGGTTTATAACAAAGGGGTCAACCTGTTCTGGGAAAATGAAGAAGGCAACGAGCTTTTCATCATCCAGTCAGGGGCGGTAAAAATCTTTCGACATCAGGAAGGGCGAGAAATTATATTGGCATTGTTTCGCCAAGGAGACTTTTTTGGCGAAATGGTCCTGTTTGGCGACGAGAAGGTACGCTCTGCTTCCGCCAACACGTTGGAAAAGACAACTGTTTACATCCTGAAAAAGGAACACTTCCTGCAGCTACTCAACAAGAATCCGAACATCTTCATCAAGATCCTCAACACGGCACTCGAACGCCTCCGCCAAGCGAACGAACAAATCGCCAACCTCTCCATGACTTCCGCCTACGCGCGTATTGCACGGCTGTTGGTCCGGCTGACCCAGTTACCTGAAACAGACCGCGTTATCGGATTAAAGCTCACTCACCACCAAATGGCCGACATGACAGCTACTGCCCGTGAGACCGTAACCAAGGTTTTGTCAGACATGCAGGGCAAAGGGTATATTCGGATCGTGAATCGGCAAATCCACATTACCGATCCCGAAGGACTGATGACTGCTGCCGGAATAGAGTAAATCTGTGACCCTCAACGCAAAAGACAGCCGTTATGCAGCTTGGCCGTCTTTTTCTTCATTCGATTCCTTGGGTTTGCGAAAAACGATGTGCTCGAGAACCAAACAGACCAGAACCCCGAGCAAGAGCCCATTGCCAAATAGGAAGCTGATCATCGGCGGCATCTGCTGCCAAGCGCTGGCAGGAACGAACATGATGCCAATCCCGACCAGCAAAGAGCTGCCCCCAACTGTAATCGTCCGTTCGTCCATTTTCAAACTGACGTAATCCTTCAAGCCAAAGCCTAGCAGCTTCGTGTAGGTGATGAACATCGCTGCATAAGCTACCGGTGTAGGCAATGCCGCCAAAAAATGGGAGATCGCAGGGAATAGACCAATAACCATGATCCCCACCATAGCCAGCAAGAACGGCAAGCGCGAAGCCATGCGGGTGGTTTGAATCACTGCAGCCGCCAGGGAAAGCGGAATCATCCCCACCACACCCGCCAGCCCGGAGAGAATATGGGATACACCTGTAAAGACACCGCCGCGATTGTACTGTTTCTCAGTCGGTTCTGTCTCTGTCGCTTTTCCCATCACAACGATACTGGTTACTAGATTAGTCAAAAGTACAAATCCCGTCAGCACGCTTGTCAGGACGATTCCCCAATCCCACCGAGGAGCCCCCCAGAAAAACAGTGAGGGCCATTCAAACACTTGATGCGATGGGCGCACCGGTTCCGTCCATCCCATGACAGCATACAGGAGCCAGCCCGCTACCATTCCGAACAAGACAGCAAAACTCGATAAACGCTCGACCTTCATCAACCAAATGACCAACGCTACGATCGCTACAGAGACTACAGCGATTTCCGGCTGCACCTCACGGGAGTGCTGAAATCCAATGCCCATCATGCCGGTCAGGATATTACTGCACAGAGAAATTGCAAGCAATATCATGTAGGTGCCGGATACAATCGGGGTAAACCATCTTTGCAGCTTGCCTACCCAGCCGAGCCCGCCAAAGACCAGGAACAGGACTCCAGCAATAATCAGTCCAAGCTGAAAGGATTGTCCAATTTCTTGCGGATGCAAGCCCACGCTGGTTCCGATCTGCGCCAAAATGATAAAAATTCCCCACCAAAGTCCTGCTGGCCCTTCCATCATCGGGTAGCGGTGCCCCATCCAGATTTGCAGAAATGAGGCCAAACCAATGTAGAACATGGTTTGCTGCATCAGCTTGCCAATCTCATCGGGCTGGAGCCCATATATATCTCCAATCATCAAGGGAACTGCCACACTGCTTGATACTGTCACGATCATCCATTGCAGGGCTGACAGCAGCGTTGTGCCCATAGGCGGCTTGTCATATATGCCGTATCTCATCTCAACCACCTCTTTTTTTCTTTCAGCGTTTCTTTTGGGCTTGGGCGAACGCATTTTTCGACCTACGTACTTACTATGCACGAAATGCGGTTTCTTTTCTAGATTTTCATGTACTTTTGGCTTCCTGTTTTCGCTTCAAAAGTTCCCGGGCATGAGAAGATACCCCAAAAAAAGCGAAGAGACCCATCAGATCCGTCTTCTGAATTGTCGCAGTATCGTTCGGTACGAAACGATTTCGAAAGTGGAATATGCGAAATTGCGTACTGATAGTTTCAAGGAATTCATGAGAAAAATAATAGGAGTAGAATATAATATATTACATATTGGGATTTCCAGAACCATACAAAGGGGATGTTGTCTTTGGGCAAAAAGGTAGATTATAAAAAAGATTATAAGCAACTCTATATGCCAAAAACGTTGCCGGAAATTGTGGAAGTACCGAGGATGCCATTTTTTATGGTCAGTGGTTCTGGGGACCCCAACGGCGAGGAATTCGCCATGGCAACAGAAGCTTTGTACAGTATGAGTTACGCAGTGAGAATGTCTTACAAAAGTGAAAACGTGCCGGCTGGATATTATGAATATACGGTTTTTCCACTTGAGGGCGAATGGGACTTGCTTGATCGGTCAAAGCCCGCGACAGACAAAAGCAATTTTAAATACACAATTATGATACGCCAACCCGATTTTTTGACTGAAGAAAATTTCGAACGATTTTTGGAACAGGCTAAAAGGAAAAGGGCAAATCCGTTCCTTGAGAAAATTAGGTTTGAACATGTCGAAGATGGATTAAGTTGTCAAATGATGCATATTGGAAGCTTTGACGATGAACCGGAAAGCTTTGCTCGAATGGCGATGTTTTGTACAGAACAGGGATTTATTCGTTCAAGTAAAATTCATCGTGAAATTTATTTGTCGGATCCCCGGAAGACTGAACCGTCAAAGTTGAAAACAGTGTTACGATTCCCTGTAGAAAAAACCAATATTCAAATTCGATAGAGTTCAATTTGCCACTTTTTCATTAGGACGGTTTTCTTTGGTCAAATACATAGCAATTATAATAAAAAAAGTCCTTTGGTTTTTTAAACCCAAAGGACTTTAACGTCGTAATATGGTGCCGGTGAAGGGACTTGAACCCCCACGGTTTCCCTCACGATTTTGAGTCGCGCGCGTCTGCCATTCCGCCACACCGGCCTATTTAATTGGAGGAGGCACCCGGATTTGAACCGGGGATAAGGGTTTTGCAGACCCGTGCCTTACCACTTGGCTATGCCTCCAGATATGGAGCGGACGACGGGTCTCGCCTCTCTGGCGCCTCTGCGTCGATACGCTTCCGAGACAAGCCAGATCGGTAGTACCCGAGCAACCTGCTTCCTGAATGTCTTCAAGGGTGAACCCGGAACGGGTGAGAGACCTGAAGAACTTCTATGGAGCGGACGACGGGTCTCGAACCCGCGACCTTCGCCTTGGCAAGGCGACGCTCTACCAATTGAGCTACATCCGCATAAATGGCTGGGGTACTAGGATTCGAACCTAGGAATGACGGAGTCAAAGTCCGTTGCCTTACCGCTTGGCTATACCCCAATACAACCAATGGTGGGGAGAGACGGATTCGAACCGCCG
>DASQMM010000533.1:0-1950 GCA_035645495.1 Brevibacillus sp.
ACTGGAGCGCTTGCAACAAGTGCTGGAAGGCTTGATCCCGAAAGCGAAGCAACGGTTCAAGCTCTGTGTAGATGCCCTCATCCTTGACGGGACCGATGGTGGCAAGGGTTACGTCGTCAGGTAGAGGGGTTTGGAAGAACATCTGGCTGAAGCGATATTCCACCTCTGCCAGGTGTCGAATGAGAAAACCGATGGAGTTGGAGCCAGGGGCCAATTTCCAGGTAAGCTGATGTTCCTCCAGGCCATTCATGGTGTCCATATAACGGGAACGGGCAGTCTGGAAACCAGGCAGCAGCATTTGTTCGAACATTCTGATCCCTTCTTTCTGGTTCTTCCATGCAAATAGGCGGTCCTATCCTCCATTATACGGAAAATGGACAAAATAAGCAGTCATATAAGTGTGAAAATTGCGAATGAACATTCACTCAGTCATGGTTACACGGTATACTAGGAAGAAAGAGGAGGAGGGATGGAGATGGTACATACATTCGACTTGACGGTGCGTTCTACGGATATTGATGTGATCGGTCATGTCAATAATGCCAAATATCTGGAGTACATGGAGTGGGCGAGGTTCGACTGGATCTGGAAGATGGGCTTTACTTTCGATGAGATGAAGCGGCGAGGGGTCATGCCGGTCGTGGTGAATATCAACATCAATTATCGTAAGGAGCTGCGGCTGCTGGAAGAAGTGCAAGTGCGTACGCGCGTTCTCAAGCAAGGAACGAAAAGCTTTGTCATCCGGCATGAACTCTATAATCAAAAGGAAGAGCTTGTAGCGGATGCCGATATCACGATGGTAATGATCGACGCAAAGACCAGAAGCTCCATTCCACTTCCCACGGAAATGACCGCCGCTTTGAAGGCGAGTCTAGCTTGACATTATTCTGACTGTATCGGAAAACGATCGGCAATTGCTTCCCGATACAGCAAGAATAAACGCTTCCGCTATACAAGTGCCTTTCCTGTCGCGCGATCCGTTCAGTGGATGGCGCTCTTTTTAAACTGTCCGCCACGCACATCGTGAATATTGCCGACAGCCAGGAAAGCAGTTGGGTCCAGCTCTTCCACAATCAGCTTCAGCTTTGCTTCCTCCAGACGAGTGATGACGCAGAACACGACTTTTTTATCATCGCCGGAGTAACCGCCTTCGCCCTTTAGATAGGTGATCCCGCGACCCAAGCGCGCTGAGATGGCGTCGCCGATCTCTTTGTAGTTGTCGCTGATGATCCAGACGGATTTGGATTCCTGAAAGCCCTCGATGGTCAGGTCGATCATTTTAAATGCAATGTAGTAAGCGATCAGTGAGTACATGGCATGATTCCAGCCAAAGACAAATCCAGCGCTGCTCAGGATGAACAGATTCATGAACATCACGATTTCCCCGACGGAGAAGGGTGATTTCTTGTTCAACAGAACGGCGACGATCTCCGTACCGTCGAGCGAACCTCCGTAGCGCAGGACGAGCCCGACACCGACACCCAGGATGATTCCGCCAAATACGGCAGCAAGCAGCGGATCATCGGTCAAACTGGATACGGGATGAAGCAGAGAGGTCCCGATAGACATGACCGTGACGCCAAACAGTGTGGAGATGGCGAAGGTTTTGCCCATGTGCTTATAGCCAATCAGCAGAAAGGGGAGATTCAGTACAAATAAAAATACGCCCAGCTTGATTCCCGTTACATGCGAGGCGATAATCGAGATTCCCACAATTCCACCGTCAATAATCTGATTTGGAACCAAAAAAATTTCCAACCCGACCGATACCAATGTAGCCCCGATCAGGATAAAAAAAGCTCTTCTCAACAATTTTGAGATAGGCAGCTTTTGATGACTGGTTTTGGTTGTTGCTTGATCCATTCGTAACCTCCTTAATCTTTGAACTACTTCCATTATACCATTTCATGGTGGAAATTTAGTGCAGGAATCGTAACCAAAAGTGCGGGC
>DASQMM010000534.1:0-40021 GCA_035645495.1 Brevibacillus sp.
CAGCGCTTTGTCGACTTCGGCTTGCGTTGCTGCCGGATTGCCCAGCACTTCCTCCGCCTTCTTCATGGCTTCGTCAAGGGCTGTCCAGCTCGCTTCGGTATACTCGGTTTCTACCAAGTTCTCGGCTGTTATCTCGTCAAACTTTGCTTGTAGCGATGTTTTGTCTACTACTTCAAATTGTCTAGTCACAGGGTTCGACTGTGTTTTATTTTTATTGGCTGTAACAGTGATAGTATATGCACCTATATTCAGGGCATTATCAATTGGGAGCTCCCAGTTCCCGTTCTCGTCAGCGGTCCTCTCCTCATTGATGACGAAAGACGGGTCATCTGCACTTACGATCTTAATCGTTACTTTCGCAAAAGGTTCTGTTACACCGCTCAGAGTCGGATTTGTCCCCGTAATCTCACCATCGGTACTTGGTTGGCTCAATTCATTCTTGAATAGTCGCCATACCAAAACATTGTTTTGATCATAACTTGCAAGAAGAGGGCCATAGTCGGCAATCAGATTCTCGATACTACCCAAACCGTCTTCTGTTACTCGTCCAAACTGTGTTCCTGGTACCATATTCTGGGTGGTAATACCTGCTTCTCCAGTAAATGCACCGTTTAGAATCAGAGTTTTATTGTTTTCCAGGTTAACGTTCTTCCCTTTTCCAGAATCCGTATTCCCCGTGATACGTGCTTCGCCCGAAAGGTAGATTTCACCACCATTGGTACCGCGGGATTGAACTCCTCCACCAATATTGTCCGTGATTAGGCCACCGGTCATATAAAATTTTGCTCCAGAATCAACAGCGACCGCCGCACCTGTAGAAGCACGCTTATTGCCTCTAATTTCCCCACCTTTCATTTCTACAACCGAACCGGTGGTGATATGGATTGCGCTCCCTGGATGTTGGGAAAAACTGTTTTGTAAAATAGAGCCTTCTTCAATGATCAGTTTTGAACCACCATAGACATTAAATAATCTTCCATTGATCTCTTTTCCTTCGAAGTTGCCGTCAATGATAATATTTTTTAATGTTAGCTCACCTTTAGTAAGACCAAAAATCGTGTTTATTTGTCCGTTTGGCTGACCACGCCGAATCACAGCAGTTTCATCGACTCCAGTTGCGGTAGTTATCGTAACACGTTTATCTGAGTTAAGATCAATCATCTTTCCTGTTGCATCCGGTAACACTGTGATATCGTCCAGGAGATATATCGTTCCCCCGTCTTTAACCTCTGCATAGGCCTTTTTCAATGTAGCATAAGGATTCCGTGGGGTTCCATCACCTGTGGTGTCATTGCCACCGCTGGATACATAAACATTGTCTACTATTTCAAATGATCTAGTCACAGGTTCTGACTGAGTTTTATTTTTTTTGGCTGTAACTTGGGTCGTATATTTACCTGTTTCCAGGGTCTCACTAACTGCAAGCACCCAGTTCCCATTCGCGTCAGCGGTTACCTCTTTAGTAATGTCGAGAGACGGGTCTTTTGCACTAACGATCTTAATCGTTACTGTAGCATTAGGTTCTGTTACACCTTTCAGGGTCGGACGTTTCCCAATAATCTCGTCATCCTTACTCGGTTGGCTCAATTCATTCTTGAATAAACGCCATACTAAAACCTTTTTTACATCATCATAACCTGCCAGAAGAGCGCCAGAGTCAGCAATCAGATTCTCGATACTACCCAAACCTTCTTCTGTTGCTTGTCCAAACTCCGCCCCCGGTACCATACTATCCGTGGTAATTCCTGCTTCTCCAGTAAACGCACCGGCTAGATTAAGAGTTTTATGATTTGCTAGGTAAACGTTCATCTCTTTTCCTGAAGTTGTATTCCCCGTAATACTTGCTTCACCCGAAAGAGAGATCTGACCACCGCGGGACTGAACTCCTCCTCCAGTATTGTCCGTGATGAGGCCGCCGGTCATAATAAATGCTCCACTATCAACCGCGACCGCCCCGCCTGGAGCTTTCAGACTCTTATTGCCTCTAATTTCCCCACCAATCATTTCTACAACAGTACCGGTGTTAGTACTGTTATTGATATATATCGCACTTCCTATATGTTGGGAATAGCTGTTTTCTAAAATAGCACCTTCATCAATGATCAGTTTTGAACCAGAGTAGACATTAAATAATCTTCCATCGATCGCCCCTCCTTCGAGGTTGCCGTCAATGATAATATTTCTTAATGTTAGCTGGCTATTATTAGTTAGTTGAAATAATACTTTCCCGCTTGGCTGGCCACGCTTAATCACCGTGGTATTTTCGACATTAGGGGCAGTAGAAATCGTAATATGCTTGGCTTCATTTATTCCAACAACTACATCAACACCACCTGTCAATGTGATATTGTCCAGGATATATATCGTTCCCCCGTTATTAACCTCTGCATAGGCCTTATTCAATGTAGCATAAGGTTTGTCTCGGGTTCCATCACCTGTGGCATCATCACCATATATGCTGGATACATAAAAATCCGAAGATGTTGGTAGCTCGATAAGATTATTTTTTACTTCCTTTTCAAAGTCAAGAACAAATGCACCATTCTTCCCTTTTAAGTTACCTTCCAATGGTTTCGTATACTTCAGATTCACGATATCATTCGGCTTAAGCTCTTTAGACAGTTTCAGTGTTACTCTGTTGCCTTCTACGACAATCTCGCTAATCTCGACAACTTCTTGTTGATCACCGGCCGTAACCACAAATCCGTCTGTAGCTGCACCAGTCGCAATCTCTTGATCAAAAGTAATGACAATCTCATTCGTGCCAGTCTCTACCTTTTCGAGAGTCACATCTTGCGGTGTTGGAGCCACAGCGGAGATCGTTCCCGTTGCAATCGCGCCACCAACGGCGACTGCTCTTACATCAGTTGCATCTAAAGCATTATCAGGAGTAAAGTAAACGGTCACTTTTCCTTCGCTGTCTGTTTTTACCACAGACCAGTCTGTGATTGGGTTGCCGTCTGTATCTGTCCATGATCCTTCTTTACTGTTTGTCAATGTAATCGGAACTTCAGTGGCTGCAGAGCCATCAGGGTTGTACGCGGTAACAACCACTTTGTGTTTCCCTGGGTTGTCCGATTTCTCCACTGTCATGTCAATGGATGATGGTGCTTGTTGATAATCACTTGAACCCTCTGGGGTACCGAAGTTGTCTTGAATCGGTGCAAAATCGTTGACGAAATACCAGCTCAAAACTTCATGCGATTCGAACCAACTTGAAGTGGATCCAGTGAAACCAGCATAAATTCCATTTGCGTCACCAAAGATTTGCTTCAGGTTGATTCCATTCGCATCAATCAAGGGATCGCTTGGTTTGCTCGCCGAATCGTTCAAGTACACCTTTACATTACTGGATGCACCATCATAATCGATCCAGGCATAATACGTGTTCCCATTCGCCAAAACAAACTTGGGGTTACCGGATTCATCCGTAACATCGTTGAGATTCTTGTACCACGACGGATTATCATTTACCAAATTTCCATTATAGGCAATTCCAATATAGTTGTTTGATGGATCTTTATATACAGCAGACGAAGAATTGTTTTGATACGTATCAAATTTTATGCCCAAACTTGGTTTAACCCCTGCCAGCCCCAGATGACCACCATATAAACCCAATTTTGTTGGATCCCCTACGATTGCAAAGGTCATTCCATCAGCGGTATTCGGCGGATTACCGTCAATCCTAAAGGAAAATCCTGTGCTAAATGAAAATTCTTCATGTGGCTGAAAAGATTGCTTGTTAAAAACGCTGCCGGTTTGGCTTGCTTTCTTCTCGGTCACCATCAATTTTCCATCAAGGATTGTCGAATTTCCATTTAACTGAAATAGTTGTTGCAAAGATGGATTTGAAAAATCATTAATGTCAAACTTGTACGTCAACCACTTGATAGGTTCAGCCGCCTGCACTCTCTCAGGCACTACCGCCATGGAGAAACTACTTGCCACCAGCGCCAGTAAAAGAATGAACGCTAGTGGACGTTTCCACCAATTTCGCAGCTTCGTGATTGTTTTCATTGCCCTTTCTTCCTCTCCTCTCAGCTTCTGGATATTTTGTGTAAACTATCTTTTTTCAATAGACTTCACCTAATTTGTCATCTTAACAGAGGTTCCTCTACAAAAACTCTACAAAGCCCCTATCCATCACGAATCAATACACACCCGATCAATGATTGGTAAGAGGTGTCCTGAATATCTTGTCGAAAAGTAATCAATTAAGAAACAGCTAAGACAGAGAGGTGCATGACTTACATCCAAGTTGGAGGCTTAAGAGGTTGCTATTATTACGAATTGAGGTTACGAAATAGAATGAAAACAGTCGCCTGGAAATGGACGAAAATAATTATTGTTGCTCTACTGGTAGTAACAGCTGTTCGCTTACTCTGGATGAGTTTCCTCACCACCTTTGACTACGCTGAAAAACCAGTGGCTGTAAAAGGAGTTCTTGATTTACGCGGATGGGAATTCTCGGACTACCAGACATTACGGTTGGATGGGGAGTGGGAGTTCTTCCCCTCTCAGTTCATAGAGGGAAACGACCTGAGGAAACCTGAGGAACAGACGTACCTCCAAGTGCCCAAGCGGTGGGATGAGGCGTTTGTTCATGAGGAAAGTACATCGGACTCCTTCCGCTTCGGCACGTATCGATTACGCATCTTGCTTGATCCGGAACAGCAACAGACACTTGGTCTCAGGATCAACGAGCTTCGAACTGCCTCGGCCGTCTATGCCAATGGGCAGTTGGTCGACTGGGCGGGACAACCGGCAACCAGCGTCATCGAGCACCAAGCGCGCAATATTCCCTATACGGTCAAACTGACGCCAGAACAAGGCCAGGTAGAGTTGCTTATCCATGCTTCCAATGATGCCGGAGCAGGAGGAATCACAAAACCTATTCGCTTCGGTACGATAGAAGCCGTACAGTTGCGGACGATGCTCTCCATCAGTTTGCAGCTATTTTTGCTCGTCGTGTTTCTGATCCATAGTTTATATGCCTTGCTCCTATATTTTTTGGGTTCCAGAAATAAAGGCTTGGTATATTTCTCTTTGGTCATGATTTGTGGAATCTTTATTGTAGTGACCGCCGATGACAAGCTATTATTTGTCTGGCTGCAGTTGGATTATGAATGGATATTGAAGATGACGTATCTCGTCTATGTTGGTGCGGTCGCCTTCATACCTCCCTTGTTTCATTATTTGCTTCCTGCTTATCTGAACAGAAGGATTTTGCAAGGTTTCGGTGGCTTGTGCAGCTTATACGCACTGTTCATCCTCTTCGTACCCGCTGGAACGATCTTAGCGATGAGCAGAATGCTCTCGATCGTGATGCTCCTGTCCGTCATCATTTCCGCCTACATACTCTGGAAAGCCATTCGGGACAAGGAAGACATTATCTTTCTTCTGCTCGCTTGCTTGTTTGTTGGGGTTAATGTGGTCTGGACGATCGTTTATGCCATACTGGGATTGGAAATGATTCACTACCCCTTCAACCTGATCTTTGCCGTACTTGCTTTTGCGGCCTATTGGTTCCGACGATTTTTCCGGGCAACGACCGAGACGAAACAGCTTGCCGAGAAATTGCAGCAAGAGGATAAGCGCAAGGATGAATTCTTGGTGAATACGTCTCATGAACTGAGAAATCCTTTGCACGGCATCATCAATATCACACAAGCGATTATCGAGGATACAGACAATCCCCTTCATGAAGAACACAAAAAACGGCTGGATATTCTCCTCCATGTCAGCAAGCGTTTGACGCTCATGCTGGATGATTTGCTAGATGTGACCCGATTAAAAGAGAACACCATTCGCCTGCATGAGAAAACAATAAGCCTGCACTCCATCTTCGCTGGTGTTTTCGATATGGCGAGAATGATGCTGGACGGAAAACCGATTGCTTTAAAAGTCGAAATCGACGATTCGTTTCCTTCTGTTCGGGGAGATGAAAACCGGTTGATTCAAATTCTTTTCAATCTGGTTCATAACGCCATTAAATTTACAGATGAAGGAACCATCACGATTCGCGCGACTGCCGCTAACGGATTCGCTTCTATCCAGGTGGAGGATACGGGGGTCGGCATCGAGGAAAAAGCTCTGCAAACCATTTTTCAACCTTACGAACAAGCAGAACTGAATGCAATCAGGGCAAGCGGCGGCTTCGGGCTTGGCTTGCATATTTCCAAGCAGTTGGTCGAGCTGCATGGCGGGACTCTATCGGTTCAGTCCACTCCGGGAAAAGGCTCTGTCTTTACTTTTACACTCCCACTTACTACAGATTCCGTATCAATAGAAGAAAGCAGCGCTCCGACCTTGACGCAGACTTCACTAGAAGTGGCTGCTGCAACCACTGATCGAATCCCTGCATCGACAAAAACGGTTTCTTCTATTAGAAAAGCAAAAATTATCGTGGTGGATGACGACAGTATCAACCTGAACATTCTTAGCAAAATGCTTGAATCCGATCAGTATGAAGTAAGCACGGCAACCAGCGCTCAGCAAGCCCTGTCCATACTGGAACGTAAATCGGTGGATCTTGTCATCTCAGACGTCATGATGCCTCACGTATCCGGCTATGAACTGACACGCATCATCCGGGAACGATTCTCTGTTTTGGAACTGCCTGTCCTGCTCTTGACCGCACGCAATCGCTCCCAGGATATTGTGACCGGCTTTCAAGCAGGAGCGAACGACTATGTCAAGAAACCGGTCGATGCTTGGGATTTAAAGGCAAGGGTAAAAGCCTTAACAGAGTTGAAAATATCCTTCGACGAACGATTGCGCATGGAAGGAGCATGGCTACAATCACAAATCCAGCCACATTTTCTATTTAACACATTAAATTCTATTGCCGCCTTGGGACTCGAGGACTTCACGAAAATGCAGGCACTGCTTGAAGAGTTCAGCAACTACTTGCGTTTAAGCTTCGACTTTCATAATTCTGAACCCGTGATTTCGCTTCACGATGAACTTGCTCTTGTCCGTTCCTATTTATATATTGAAAAGCAGCGATTTGGCGATCGTTTGCAGGTGGAATGGGATCTGGACCCTGAACTCGATTTTTATTTGCCGCCCCTATCCATTCAGCCGCTTGTCGAAAACGCGATCAAACACGGTTTAATGCAGCGTACAAGTGGGGGAACGCTCTGGATTCACATCAAAGACCAGGGGGAGTATTGCGAAGTTTCTATCCAGGACAATGGAAAAGGGATGACAGAGGAAGTTCGGAATCAGCTTTTCAACCAAACAGGGTATACCAAAAAAAGAGCAAGCGTAGGTCTGCGAAATATCGAACGAAGACTAAAGCAACTATACCGCCAAGGATTAGCGATTGATAGCTCACCTGAACAAGGTACTACCGTCACTTTCCGAATCCCAAAATAAGGAATAAGCCACGTGGTTTATTCCTTATTTTTCTGCTGCCATTGTTGATACCATTCTGTAATTGCCGGATTAGGATGTTCTTGTAATTCTGTCTGCAACACATTCTTCAATTGATCATATTGGCTATGCACAGACGTATGTCTGCCCATGTCAGCAAAGATTTTCATAAGGTAAAAATAGGCTTCTTCCTCGAGCGGATAACGCTGACAGATGTCCAAACCTAACGTCATGGCTTTGTCCCATTCCTCATTGGCGTAATACCAATCCACCATTTTCAAAGCAGTTTGCACCCATTGCAGCTGTAATCTTTGACGCTCGCTTTCTGCCCAAACGTAATTATGCTCTTGCAAAAAATCTCCTTTGCACAGAGCTATGGCTTGTTCATATTCACCAATCGTCTCCGCAGATAAGACTGCGTCAGAGCGGAAAAACTGCTCGAACTGATCCACATCCAAGATGATTTGTTCTAGTTTTAATAGATACCCTTCTGATGTATTGGTAATTCGGAAATATTTTTCAAAAGGTGCCAAGGTTTTGCGAATATGATAGATAGCCGTATACAATTGATGATAGGCCTTTTCCGGTTCAAGCTCTGGCCAGAGCAACTCAATGATTGCCGTTTTATTAACCACTGTCCCCCTGTGTTGAACCAGATATAAGAACAACTGCTGCACCTTGGCCGTTCGCCATCGAAGTGGGATTTCCTGGCCGCCATCTACAATCGTTACTTGTTGAAACAAACTCATTTGTAATTTCTCCGATTTCTGAAGGGACAAGGCAGCATGTTCCTCCAGCCTGGATTGAATTCGTTTCATTGTCGTTCGCAGACGTTGTTTGCCAACCGGCTTTAAGACATAATCAAGAGCATTCAGCTCAAATGCTTTAATCGCGTATCTCTCATATGCGGTTACGAAGACAATTTGTAATTGAGGGTTTACTTCCAAAAGCTGTTCCGCCAACTCAAGACCGTTCAGCTTTGGGATATGAATATCCAAAAAGACAATATCAATCTCATTCTTTTCAATCGCTTTCTTGCCGACCATGGGATCCGTAAATTTGCCAATAATTTCGACGTCTGCGATATGAACTAACTGATGCTCCAAATAGTTTAACGCTAGCTGTTCATCGTCAATTAAGATCGCTTTCATACTGTTCCCCTTATAAGCCAAGCCTTATCGATTTGGTAAATTTTACTTTTATAATACTATAATACAATATAACTGTAAAAGAATCCAAATCTTCCTGCTTTTACTTCAGAGCTTCGTCAAACATGGATGAAACGATATGCAACTTCCTGTATGTACGAAAAATGGTATGATGAACAAATACATATAGGCAAGCAGGTGATAAACATGAAGAAGTTGTCTATGCTAGCAGGTTTATGGACGATGTTAATCATCGGATTTCTATCCGGATGTTCCGGGAACCAATCGGCCTCTCCTGCCGAGCCGTCTCCGAGACCATCCGCACCTATCGTGGAGAAGGATGCGATTCGTGAAAGAATAGATGAGATGACGCTGGAGGAAAAAATCGGGCAGATGATCATTGCCGGTGTACAAGGTACTTCCCCCTCGTCCGAGGACGAAAGAATGATTAAGGAACAGCATGTCGGAGGGATTATCTTTTATAAAAATAACCTGGCCGATCCTGACTCGGTCGTTCGTTTTACAAACCAGCTCAAGCAATGGAACGAGAGCCATTCTGTCCCACTGCTGCTTTCTGTAGATCAGGAAGGCGGGCGAGTCAGTCGTTTGCCAGGGCTTGATCGTCTGCCAAATGCACAGGAAATCGGGCAATGGAACAGCCGGGAAGCTGCGGGAGAGATTGGCGCTATCCTTGGAGAAGAGGTTTCGGGAATGGGCATGAACATGAACTTTGCTCCGGTGCTCGATATTCATAACAACCCGAAGAACCCGGTTATCGGAGACCGCTCTTTTGGATCGACTGCCGAAATCGTATCCTCCATGGGCATAGAAGTTATGAAGCAAATGAAGCAGACCGGAGTCATCCCTGTCGTGAAGCATTTTCCGGGACATGGGGATACCGAGACGGATTCCCATCTGGATTTGCCGGTTATTCATAAGAGCGAGAAAGATTTAACCCAACTGGAGTGGCAGCCTTTCGTCCGTGCCATTGAGGAAGGAGCGGACGCTGTTATGGTGGCTCATATTTTGTTTCCGCAAATCGATGAGCAATATCCCTCTTCTTTGTCGCCGGCGGTAGTGACGGGCCAATTACGCGATAAGCTTGGTTTCGAGGGCGTCATCTTGACGGACGACCTGACCATGGGAGCGATTGCGAACCGGTATGGAATCGGGGAGGCATCTGTTCTGTCAGTGCAGGCGGGGACCGATATTGTTCTCATTGCCCATGAATATTCTAATGTGGATAAAGTGATTGCCGCCCTGAAGCAAAGCGTAGCGGATGGCACGCTGTCCGAAGAGAGGATTGACGAAAGCGTCCGGAGAATTCTACAGTTGAAAACCAAGTTCAATTTGGAGGACAAGCCGGTCGATCCCCCTGATTTGACGTTGCTTAATGAACGGATCAGTAAGGCGATAGACACCTATAGAATAAAATAGAAAGCTGAACGTCTCATAATCCCGCACTTTCGGTAGTGCGGGATTTCGAGGCCATTTTCTAATCAGGCAAGTTTCCAGATCGTGTCCCTACTTCATAAGAAGGGCGCACGTGATCGTACATGAGATGCAAAATCATCCCGGTCGCCGCGTGATCCAGGTTATGGCAGTGGTCCATCCACATGCCCGGATTATCCGCGATAAATGCGACCTCATACGACTCACCTGGCATGACGTTTAACGTGTCGGTAAGCCAAGGCGTTTTCACCTTCTCGCCGTTTTTCTTCAAAACCGTCATATGATGCCCGTGCAGGTGCATGGGATGCTCCGTCAAACTTTTATTCACAAACGTCGTTTTGACCCTATCTCCTTCCTTAACTACGAAAGTGGGAACCCGGGGATAAACCTCTCCGTTGATTGTCCATAGAAAATAGAACGTGCCGTTGTAAAATCCCATCTCGTTTCCGAGAATCATTTGGAACTCCCGATCGAATTTTGTGGCTGCAGTTACGTCGTTTGCCACAGGCTTGCCGTAATCGGACGGATCAAACATAGCGGATTCCGTTCTAAAGATCGGGTTCTCCGGAGGACTCTCGGTATAAAAAATGATTCCCGGATTGCTGTCGTTATTGGAATCGCCGAGTTTAAAGAGGACTGGATGGTCCGGCATCGTGAAGGTCACGTCATATCTGCCGCCCGAACCAAGCCGAAACGCTGTTTGATCGGACAATGGCTGCGGGTCTAGAATCCGCATTCCGTCTATGCTTTCGATTCGGTATTCGGTTCCTTGCAGAAGGTACTTTTCTGAAAGGTTATGCGTATTGATGATTCTCAGCTTTACTTTCTTCCCCGCGTTCACCTGCTTCCACTGCACTTGGTCATGGTTTCCGAATGCTTTTTTATATCCCTGGTCTGTCTCCCAACGATGGTTAATCACCGTGAATTGTTCAGCATCGGCCTCAACATCCTGCTTTGGGTCCACAATCAGCGTGCCGAAAAGCCCCTTCACCACCTGCTCCGCCGCTTGCTGATGGGAGTGGAACCAGTACGTCCCTTCCTGCTCCGCTCGAAACTTGTATGTGAATGATTGTCCCGGTTTCACGACATTTTGGGTCATCCCCGGCACGCCGTCCATCGCATTCGGCACGTTATAGCCGTGCCAGTGAATCGTCACCCCGCTATCAATATCTTGATTGATCAGCTTCACTTCGACCATATCGCCATGCTTCACCCTCAACTCGGAGGCGATTTCTCCGTTATAGGTCCAGGCATCGACTACGGCTCCGGAAGCAAGCGTTATCCTCTTCCGCTGCGCCACCAGTTCAAACTTCACATCGGCAGGATCGGCTATATTTCCTGTAAGAGCAGCTACTTCTACAGTGCCGATTTGCTTATGAGCTTGCTGATGGTGACCATGATGATTGGAGCCTTCGGACATTCGGGTAGCCTTGCCTCCTCCTTCGTCTATCCAGTCGTGATTCATCATATCGGATGCTTCCGGCAGCTTGGAGGCGTGGACTCCCGCCAATACATTTGAAACAAGGATAGTGATTGCTACTCCGGCCGTGAGAATGCCCGTAAATGCGAGATGTAACAGCCTGACACCAAACCCGTGTTGAAGCTGTTCCCCCCGTATCACCTTCAAATACCTTCTTCTTGCAAAAATCGCTGGCACAAGCAAGATGAGCGCAACCAAAATGAACCTCTGGGCAATCTCAACCGGTCCGGGTAAAACTGGCTGTGCGAAGACGGTGCTGAAGGCGGAAATGCCGGAGGCGAGCGCTGCCGCATAAAAGGACAGCCGTACGGAAGGATGAGTTACCGCACGCAGCGTTGCCAGTGTCGGTAGCTCCCCGTCGGAATCCCGCAGGCTTTTTAACCGAGGCAGTATCCTCACCGCCAGATAGAATTGAGGAACCAACGTCAGTGGTACGAGCGTTTTGACCGTGCCCTCCACAAACAGCCAGCCGCTCTTTATGAACTGGAGCGTGATCGTTACGTACCAAGCCGCGCTCAGAAAAAACGCAGCGCCAGCCACCCAGAGCAAGAAGATTCTCTTCTTTTTCAAGCTTCTGTTGGTCATGGAGTAAGGAAGGCCTGCCGCAACGACACCTGCAATCCCCCACAATAAGGTCATACTGGCCGTAAAAATGAGGCTGACGATAGTTTCAAACATGATTTTCACTCCTCGTGATCAGATGTTTCGTCAGGCCGCACCCGGTTTCGATTTATGAACCTTTTTGCTTACTTTACCGAACGGTTTGAAATAAGAGATCGCCGTCATAAAGATCAGCGAGACGATATTGGCAATGGCTCCTCCAATCAATGAATAACTTGCATTCAGAAAGGCAGCATCGCTCAGCGCAAGAAATCGCTCCTGTTTGGCGATGCGAACGATTTGAGATAACCAGTCTCCCATATACTCGATGCCGAAACTGATCAACGCTACGGTCAAGATCAGCTTGATCAAAATCCAGTAATGTTTGAAAAGTCCCCAATTCGTCCAAACGGATAATAGAATACCCGTGAGCAGCGCGACAAGAGCGGTGTACCGGATCAGCACGACATCGATCAAATGCATATGATCCAAGGTGTAATAGAGCTGCTCGCCGTTCTCTGCCTTCAGCATATAGGTGCCCAGCAGAAGCATGACCATCGCTCCACCAAGCCAGCAGACCACCGATAGCACATGGATGACGATAATCAACTGCTTTTTCTTGATCGATAATTTGTAGCTCATTGTAAATCCTCCCCAACAGGTTCTTTGTTGGCTATCCTATCAACAAAATGTTGCGAACTTGTGGTGAACCTCTATACAGGTTGTGGAGGCTCCGATATCCTTTAAAGTGGGTATCAAAATGGAAATGCTTGGGGTGTTGGAATGGGGATCAAGGTTCTGATCGTGGAGGATGAAAGCAAAATCGCATCGCTCATGGAATCGTTTCTTCAAACCGAAGGATACGATGTCCTGACAGCACTGGACGGCAAAACTGCCTTGCAGCTCTTTACAAAACATAAACCAGATATCGTTATCCTGGACTGGATGCTTCCGCAAATGAGCGGTCTGGACATATGCCAGAAGCTCAGACAGATAGGGACTCCAGGCATCATCATGGTTACGGCCAAATCCGAAGAAACAGATAAAATTGTCGGCCTCGAAATGGGAGCGGACGATTATCTGACGAAGCCCTTCAGCTTGAGGGAGCTTTCCGCTCGTATCCGTTCCCTATTGCGACGAATGAACAGAAACGACAATGACGGGTCCGGAAACGTTCTGCGAAGAGGCGAACTGACGATTCATGAGGACAGTCTGCAGGTATTTAAAGGGGCTCAGGAGCTGCACCTCACTCCGACCGAATTCAAGCTCCTGCACCTTCTGGCGTCGAAGCCCGGTCGGGTGTACAGCCGCATGCAACTGCTGCAGCACGCTTTTGAGGAGGAATTTATCATCGACGAACGGACGGTGGATTCCCATATCAGCAAGCTTAGAAAAAAGATAGAGAGCGACAGCCGGACCTCCGAATATATTCAAACGGTCTACGGATTCGGTTATCGCTTCGGTGCGGAACATGAAAATTAGAACCAAGCTGATCCTGTCGATGAGCGTATTGCTCGTGTTTGTCATGCTTTTTCTGCTTGGCGTCACATATGTTCAGTTTTATATTTTCCGCGATTTTGCCTATCTAGAGGATAAGGAACCTTTTGAAGCCCTGAAGAAGGAGTTCGAAGAATATTACAGTAACCACGGAGATTCTTGGGAAAATGTCGGCAGCGCAAGGTTTGAAAATTCCGGCTCCTTCGCCGAAATTGTTTTGTCTGCGGATGGAGAAATCTTGTACCAGCAAGGAAAACGAAGCGCGGATGAACTTCTCAAGGATGGCTACAAGCTGGTGCTTACCGTGGATGACCAGAGGGTCGGCAGGCTGTACGTGATGAACGACAGGCAGTACAAGACCTATGAGTTTAAGACGATGTGGTACGACATGCTGCCCAATATCGGCATTGCTTCGCTGCTTTTCACCTCCATCGCAGCTCTGCTGACCATCTTCTTGTTGTCGTGGAGACTGACAAGCCCAATACGCAAGATCATCAAAGGAATTGAGTCTATCAAAACAGGTGACGCGGAAGCAGTTTTTCCTGAACAAAGGAAAGATGAATTCGGAGCGATTGCCAAGGCTTTGCGAGAGATGAACGATTCGCTGGCCGACGCGGAACGAACCCGAAAGCAGCTGATGTCCGATGTCGCTCATGAACTGAAAACTCCGCTTATGATCATTCAAGGAGAATTGGAGCTGGCTCATGAGACGGGAGTCCCCCTTTCCGCCACCAAGCAAGCTTCTCTTCTCGATGAAGTATTGCGGCTGTCGCGTTTGGTACATGATGTACTGGATTTGTCCAGGCTTGAGTCCGGCATGACGGAGCTGCACCCGCGAACCGAGAACCTGGTTGTGCTGTTGGAGGATGTAGCTTCGAAGACCCTGTTTATGGCTGAGGATAAGCAAATACAGCTTTTCATGCATGCCAAGGAGGAGGTTATTCCTGTTTCGGTGGATAAATCCCGCATACTTCAAGCGCTGTATAACATCCTGACCAATGCCATTTACTATACGCCTTCCGGTGGACAAATCCGCCTCCAAGTGGAAAAGGTAAACCTGCCGGATCGAAAGCAGCCCTATGCGCGAATCCGGATTGAAGACAATGGGGTAGGCATATCCGAAGAGGATTTGCCCCATATCTTCGACCGCTTTTACAGGGCAGATCATTCCAGGGCTCGTCCCAGTGGAGGGAGCGGTCTGGGGCTCGCTATTGCGCAGCAAAACATCCTCGCTCATCGGGGGTGGATTGAGGTGCAAAGCGTGGTAGGAAAGGGTTCGGTGTTTACGGTGTATTTGCCGATTTAACGTATGGAGTCAAGAGGGGCTCGACACCATGTGCCAAGCCCCTCCTTATACATTATTCGTATTTTACAAATTCAATCTTCAAGATACGCATCGCGTCCTTAAGCGGCAGTCCGTTCTCATCCGTCTCCTGAGCAGCGATCTTGTCCACTGCTTCCATCCCTTCAAATACTTGTCCGAATACGGTGTGACGGTTATCCAGATATGCGCGGCCGCCAATCTCCTGATATTTTGCTTCCGCATTCAACGGGAGTGCAGACAGATCCAGGTACTGCTGATCTACATTCGGACTTTGTACGATGAAGAAATGGTTGGTATTGGAGTTCGGTCCTTCGTTCCCCATGCTGATCGCCCCTCTGAAGTGGAACAGGTCCCGGTTGAACTCATCTTCAAATGCGCCACCAAAGATCGTCTCGTTTTCCTCTGGGGTTTCTTCTTTGCCGCCGATTTGGATCATGAAATCATTGATCACGCGGTGGAACAAACGCTCATTGTAGAAGCCCTTTTGCGAAAGCTCCTTGAAATTTCGGACTGCTTTCGGAGCCTTGTCGGGGAACAGCCTCAGCTTGATCACTCCTGCATCGGTCGTGATGACGCAGATCTCTTCACCCTTGGCCGGCTTTTCGAGCTGGAACAGCTTCACATCCGAGACATCGATTCCGGTATCCTGCCAAACCAGTCCCCACAGCTTCCAATCTGTTGCTTCCTTGCCCAGCTTCGCCATTCCTATGTAATCCGTCTTTTCGATCATTTTATTGTCTTTCGTGAGCCAAGGTACTTGAATTTCGCAATGGCACGATAGTTGGTGAAAGCATCGTAATCAGCAACTGTATACAGTTTTTCTACCTTCGCTTCCACGACCTTCACTTCCTTGAATTGCGAGAGGCCTGCTAGGTATTCCTGCACTGCTGCTCTCGTTTGAGAATCAGCCGCCAGAAGCTTTTCCATCTCCTTTGGATTCGCAATATTCTTAACAAACTCCGCAAAAAAGCCTTCCACTTCCGCTTTGTCCCCGCCATGTGGACGGAATTGATTCACCTGGATTTCCTTGTTGTAGTCATTGGCGGCTGGTGCAGGCGCCGCTGATACCATCGATGCGCTCATAAGTGGAACGGCAAGGCTGAGAGCAGTTGCGATTCTAATTACCTTTTTCATGTTCTTCCCCCTCGTTTGGTTATTTGTTGTGCATCACGTTTCCAAATTTTTGCAGTCTAAATCCAGTATATATCATTTCCCCTACAGTCATACAATTGCTTTTTAAAAATTCTGATTATTGGTCTGCTCTTCGGACTCAGGAATGAGCTGGGCTTTCTCTTGTGTCTAGTTCGGGAAAACCGAGCTCTTTCCATTTCGTTCACATAAATGGACAATTTGACTCGCCTTGTCACCGTTTACTCTACTTCAAGCACCTGTTTTACGAGCCGCTTGGGTGCTGCGAGCAGATACCCTTCCTTGATCAAACCAGCCAACTCGTCCCAATCAGGAACCGCCGTGTGATCAAGCGAAACCCAGCCGTGGTGCCCAATGTAAGGCGTTTTGACATAACCGCCTTTCTGTAGAAGCAAGTACTGCTGCTCCTTATCGGATTTTATCGATAGGCCAGGTACGCCATCGTTCTCACCCATCATGACAAACGATTTCCCCTTTACCTTGAACACATTATGACCGAAACCATCGATCAACTCCTCCACCTCCGGCAACGGCCTGCATATGTTCCGTACCCGCTCCAGCATGTCCACTCCCTGCGCTGACTCCACTTTTGTTATTCCTCCCCTGATTCAAATCGCATTATTTCCATTGTGTTACTTGGTCAATTGGGAGGCGTACAGATGGGTGTCCGGTATCTGCCGCTTTCCCAATAGAGATCAACATAACTGGAATATAACGTTCTTTATCCAATCCAAAAGCCTCAGTAATTTTATCTTTTTCATATCCTCCAATTGGATTTGTATCATAGCCATAAGCACGGGCAGCGAGCATGATCTGCATAGAGACAAGACCGCCATCCACCAATACAACATCTTTCATTTGTTCTCTTGAAATCGTTTCAAAATAGCCGGAGTAGGATGTATGTATTCGTTCTTTCACTTCTAAGGGCATATATCCTTTTTCTACAGCTGTACCGTAAATTTCCTCGAATTTCTCAAAGTTATTCAAATCGCCAAAAACAGCAATAACCGCTGATGATGTTTCAACCTGAGTTTGATTGAAACGAGCCAGTGGAGCAAGTTTTGCTTTTGCCTCAGGGCTCTCGATCACAAGAAACCGCCATGGTTGCATATTAACAGAAGAAGGAGCACTTGTTGCTAATGTAAGGATTTTTGTCATCTCTTCTTTGCTGATTTTTACTGCTTTATCGTATTTTTTTATGGAACGGCGTTCTGTTACGATTTTATAAAAATCATTTGTTACTTGTGTGGTATTCTCGGTAGTCATGATTAGAATCTCCCTCTGGTCAAATTGGACAAACTCAATACAACATGTCTGAAACGACGACTCTGTGGCTGTTTACTTCATGGATACTGGATCAGCCTGGGAAGCCTGTTCCTTCAATACATGCTTCATAACCTTCCCTAATCCGTTTTTCGGTAGATGATTGACGATAACAACCTGCGGTACTTTATAATCCGCTAGCCTTTTCCTGCATTCTTGAATAATATCTGCTTCTGTCAATGGTGAGTGGTCGTTTTTAATCACATAAGCCCTAGCCATTTCTCCCATGGTCGGGTGGGGGACTCCAATGACAGCCACCTCTAAAACTCCATCTATTTTGTGAATCACTTCTTCGATCTCTCCTGGGTACACGTTGTCTCCACCATAAACGATCATATCCTTGTAACGTCCGGAAACGTATAAGAAACCATTTTCATCGATCCGGCCTGCATCCCCTGTGTACAACCAACCGTCCCTCAATACCTGTTGCGTCGCCTCCGGGTTGTGAAGATACCCCTTAAATAGATAAGGGCTTCTGACCACCACTTCCCCTATTTCCCCAGTAGCTACTTCCAACCCCGTATCCGGATGAACAAATTTAATTTCTACCTGGTCTACAATTTTACCGACAGAGTCCGCTGTGTTTTGCCCCATACTTGGATCCCAATGACTAATAATGGATGCTTCCGTGCTGCCATATCCCTGGATCATCGGGATACCCCTGGCTAGATATTGACGAATCAGTCCAGCAGGTACTGCAGTCCCGCCGGCACTGACGCCAGCCAATGAAGAAAGATTCCATTTCTTCCTGTTCATCTCTTCCAGCATGTAGGTATATACGGATGGAAAAGCAAACATCATGTTGATTTTCTTTTCTTGAATGGTGTTTAGAATGGAAACGGAATCTGTATCTGTAATAAAGACCATGGTCATTCCATGATAGACACTGCCTATGATGTTCATGGTACTACTCATATGAAAAAGGGGATGAATCGCCAAAAATCGCCTTCCACTCTGCAACCGCCGATGGAACTGATTGAAAATCCGATCATAGGTACCATGTTCAATCATGCATCCTTTGGGCATACCAGTCGTTCCTGAGGTAAATAGTACTAGAGCCAAATCATCTTCCGCCAGGGTGTCAACAGTCGGTTCCGTTGAGGGGTAATGCTGAAAAATGGCAGCAAACTCTTCCGTCACATTCATCTTTTTTCCAACAGAAACAAGCTTCTCTATTTCGCTTTTCATTAGAGACAGTGATGGAGCAAACTCCTCATCATAAAATACGACCCTTGGTTCGGCAATTCTTATAATTTTCTCCATCTCATAGGCTGTAAGCCGCCAATTTAATGGAACTGCAACACCCCCAACCTTAAGTATGGCCATTAAAATGGTTGGGTAAGGGTGATTGTTTTTGCAGAGAATCCCGACACGATCCCCTTTTTTTATGCCTGACTCCTGTAAGTAATGTGCCAGTTGATTGGCCCGTTCATTGTATTCCTTAAATGAATAATCACCTATAGGAGACAGAAAAGCTGTGACATCTGGTGTCTCTTCCGCGCGATTCTTCAAATAATATTGCAATGTTCCCATAACTTATCCTCCACATACGAGTGTGTTTACAAGTTACGTTATAGGATGCTCAATCTTAGGGGATTTATCAGTTCAGTTGTCTACCATGGCACGCAACCCTTGTCGCTGTCCACGGCAGGGAGATTACAAAAATCCCCTTTACTTTGATAAGGCTCACCGTAAGGGGGGACTGTCAATATTTATTGGTTTTGGAAATATCTTAACGTGAACATGCATTTGAGCATTATAGTTTTTCTAGTTGGAATCTAGATGAGAAGTAAAAAATTGAACCCGAGTGACAAGAAAACTGGTTTGTCTTCGCAGGGGGATGATGAAATGAACGAGATTCATGAAGCATATGAAAAGTTTGTATTTAGGAATTTTTTGAAAGTGTTAGTATAAATAAATTGAAGTTCTCGTTTTGGTTTTACTTTTGCTTATTAGCGAACGTTGATTTTTTCAGGTAATCTTTTAACGTTGGGATTATTTCCCTGGCAACTTGCTCTAGAGAACTAATTGATTCTCGTTTAAGGTACTTTTTCCCTTGTAATATAAGTGGTAATTCTTCATGATCTACATTTTCATCAACAATACTAATCACAAGAATATCGTTTTTCCCAGCTAGTCTAGTTAAAAATACTTCTAATTCAGTGTCACACCAGTCTGACACAAGAAATTCTCTGGTTATCCAAAAAATTACTGCCCCAGAGTTTTTAATTCCTTTTTGAATTGCTTTAATTAGCGACTCTCCATAATCAATGTTTATTTTATCGAACCAAACAGGTAATCCCGCTCCATTTAAATATGGAATTAAGTCTTCCACTTCAGTTTTATTTTTTGAAGCATGACTTAAGAATACAGGAAATTGATTTCCTAAAGGTCTGCTAAAATTATACCCTTTTTTTAGTAGGTACCCTTTTTCTGGAAATAAAAAATGACCCTCAAATTGTACCTCAATTGGTAAACCATCCATTAATGTAAAACTATTGAACCTTTTGTATGCCATTTCATTATGCAATTCATCCATTGTTATATCTGGTCTATAGCGTAATCCCACATTTTGCATACATTCCTTCATAATTTGAATATGTCCATCTAGTGGGTTTTTATAACTTACTACAATAAATAATTCTAAGTTATAAGGAATCGAATTAACTAAGACGTTAATCATTTGCAATGATGATGAATCCTGCTCTGCTAATAATTTTTCCAAAACTGGAATAACAGGTTTTCTGATTCCGTAGTCGCATTCCCATACAAAATCTTTATCCAACCTACCCATCATTATTTCCTCCATCCAATAATCAACATTATAATCAATACCGATGTATTCAAAATAAGATAATGATTTAGTTAAGGCTACCATACTCCCTGAATAAGGTAATCTAATCTTGCCTACTTATAATTGTTTCCAAATTTAATTTGTACCCTCTAGGTTACTTAAGTCCTCAACACCAGCCATATCAGCTAGCATTTTAGTGTATATTATAAGCTTTTCTTGTAAACTTTCTAATTCTTTACGGAAAACTTTGCATTGTTCTAAGTCTGAAAATGCTCCTTCTAAGCTTAATTTGTGCCACTTTGCCGTAAAAGGGCGAATTATTTGGTTTAAAACTACTATCGCAAGTTTAGTAAATTCTATACAATCTCTACCGTAATATTTAATAATTCCTCTCGTTAAACCAAATAAAGAATAGACACTTTCAAGGTCAACTTTTTCATCCCCATATTCTAGTTCAAGTTTTTGTGTTGTAATTCTCGTTAGTAACTCTATATATAACTCCCAAGCTGCATCCTTGTCCTTTTCCTGAGGGTTCCAATCCATTTCTAAAAAAGGTGTTTTAAGTTTTAGAGAAGTCATGTCCCAGTTTTCTAACCATTTACCCCATTTCATTACACGTTTCCTCCAATAGTTCAACAAATATTGAATTAGTGGATAACTATACTTGCTATGACCTATTTCCTCCGTGCAATCCTAGCTCCATTATATGTACCACTCCAAATCATCCATTCCTTTCAATTCTCTGGTAATCTCCAAAAATTGTATTAAAACATCAGATAAATTATTATCAAAGGTCTTTATATACTGGTTGCTGTCAGGAAGGACATCCATCAAGCTCTGTGATGCTTGAGTGCAACCACGCCTTAAATCAGACAAATTTAACACTATAAATCCCATATAACCATCATCTTGTTTGGAAATTGTGGAAGCAATTTCCTTGCCTATCAGTTCATTAAATCATTACCAAAAATCTAATATTTATCCCCTCTAATTATAAGTGATTTAGCCGACTTACTAGAGCTCCCACCATTAATGACAACTCATCGGTTTTATCATTTATAGCGCACCACGTAGCAATTTGATGCCCACCACCCTTGATCATCTCTTTACGTAACCCATGAAGAACATAACCGGCTGTTATAGTCATGCCTCCGCATATAAACGCAAAATTTCGGTTTATGTCATCAAATTCCGGGAAATGTTTATTTTCAGATTCAATTGCACTACAGAGGGACTGAGGCAAATCCCTTCGTTCTATAGAAAGTCGTTCAAGCAATAACCGTCGATCACGTTTTGAAATATCCAATTGTTCCTGAAGTGATTTTAATACTTCTTCATAGACTCTAGCTTGATCTGGGGTAAGATAGGGTTTGTCTACAGGTGATTGATTCAATCTATCGATGATTTTTTTCAGCCCTTGTTTGTATTTTCTAGGTTCTGTAAAGTCGGCATATAACTTGCCTTTTAAAAATCCTGGAAGATCAACCTCTTCCAACATTATCGGGAGAACTTTAACTTCTTTCCCCTCGATTTCTTGATTCATAGCAATATCAATTTCCTTTTGTACCCATTCAGACTGAATAGAGTTCTTTGATAAAATAACACCGATATACCTCATCCGGTCAATTCCCTCACGTATTTTTTGTATAAGGGAATCCCCGACTTTAATTTCAGCTTCATCCACCCATACTATGAAGCCATTACGTTGGAGATCATTTGCAAGTTTTCGTACAAAAGGTTTATCTTTAAAATTATGACTGAGAAAAATGCTGCTCACTTCGCGACACTTCCCTACATGAAAAATTTGATATTATTGGTAGGATAAGTATATCATATATTCTTTATTCAAAAATAAAAGTCCACATAAGCAATTTGTGAGATTTTACAAAGTTGATCCGCGGGGATAGTTTCACCCCAATGCTAAGGTTTTCAATATCTTTCCTCCACCGTTTCTTGATCATCTGTTGATACACTTTCTATGATACTTCAATCAGCATATTGCCTCGCTCTATATCCTTCCTTCAACAATTTACTGTAGATAACAAGAGGGGTATCCATCACTATGATACGGTTTACCGCGTTTTTAAAAAACGGAACGACTACTTCCGACGCAGTTTCGACACAACGGTAATCACTACTTTCATACTTGGTAAGACTGTTGAAAGTTTGATACGTGCTTGGTTTGGGAGGGACGCTAAAAATACACAATCATTCAGTTGATAAAAGCTTTTTTTGATTGCTCGTTGTCACGTTTGCCCCGATTGTGTGTCGCACCCCCATAATTTTTGGATTCCATGAAGTGACCACTCTGAAAACGAAAAGAGACTTAACTTGTAATTATGGAGTCAGGAGCGGCACTTGTACGAATGATCTTTGAAAAATACGTCGGTGGGAAAGGTATAAAAGCAATTGCTGACGAGCTAAATTATCTCTGCTACAAGACCAAATGAGGCAAACCGTTTGGTGTTACTTCAATTAAAGACATAACCGCTTTACGAAGGATAAATCCGATTCAACAAGCAGGAAAACTGGACAAACAAAAGACGTAAGGGTACTAACAAGGAGCTAATATTTTTTCCCGGTGTGCATGAACCCATTATTTCTGAGGAACTTTGGAACACTGTACACATCATATATAAAACAGCTTCCGAAAAGCCAGCACAGGTGTTTTAAGGCTCCTTCTCTTTACTGGGGTTATACGCTGTCCATGTGCGGGCATGGGATGGTTGCTCAATGTGATACACGTAAAAAAATAGAGAACTCAAATACACGCTGTATCTCAATGTGGGTAGTTTGCCAATAAAGGTTCGGCAGTATGTCGGAATAGTGTAAGGGTTGATTATGGCAGAAGTCGATATTTTGGCTTGGATTTAGAAGAGTGTAAGTCAACCCGAAATTACAGAAGATATAGCAAGGAAACTGGAGCAACGTCAAGAAGTGGACAAAGAGCCACTTGAACAGGTATTGAAGTATTTGAACAAGGAATTAACAGATATTAAGCGAAAAATGGGCAAGCATATGGCGCTATACGAAAATGATATGCTTGAAGTTGAAATATTGAAAGAACGATTGGAAGAGCTAAAAGAACAGGAGCAACGATTGAAGGTACGGAAAGGGGAAATCGAAAACCAGTTGCATACTAGCAATGCCGCTCCGATACCGTTACGGGAGTTTTGCAATGTGTTTAAGCGGTTTGATCATGAGAAGAGAAAGCAGCTATAAATAAGCTGATTTAGGAGATAACCGTACTAAGGATTGAAATATTGATCAGATCGAGCGAAAGTTCGATAAATGGGCTTTCCTTGTTGGCATAGCTTGGGATTGGATGAGAGAGGCGAAGCGTGAACAGGAACTTCGCCTTTCTTCCTTAGCTCTATTTGCTGCAAGAAAAAGAGAATTGAACCAAATCAGGGGATGAAACCCTTTCAAAACATACCAAATTGGATAATTAAAAATTAAAAAATATCCTTAACCAATTTTAATTTAAATCTTCTGTTAAATATGAACCTGAGGAATCTTAATAGGAAGAATTATATCTTTTACTTTTTCCGAAATAGAATGTTCTATGAATTCCTGGAATATCCCTCTGTTATTTTCAGCAACCTTAAAAATTCGATGTCTGTCAATAACACATGTATGAATAGTTGACATATTTTCAAACTCACCGTTTGCGCGCCGAAAGTAAAATGGAACAAACATAAATTGCAAGTACGGGGCGATATTATTGATTCTCGAAATCCACTTTTCTGGCTTTATAGAACTCTGCTTCTCTTCCCATTGATCATAACTACATGCACATTGAGCAAATGAAACTGGGATAAAAGGCATATTATCAAGTGGAATATAGGAAACTAAATCAAGCCCTCCATCCCCACCGGGTACATCATACATGGGATCTCTATCAAAGGCTTTAGATGTAAGAGCGGATAAATTATTAGCTAGGGTACTAATTCTCTCCCTTAAATTTCCTCTGTAATGTCCACTAGTACCACTCCTTGAAGTTCCAAACACATGAGTTTTAGCGAATGGGGAAGAAATTGACCGTAAGATAGAACAACTTATATCTTCAAATGCATGTGTCAAAGAATACCTGATGGTACCGTCAAAGAAGGAAAGGTTTGAGGTAAATAAAAGAAAAAGATAAAACAAATGACTGTCAGACAGTTCGCATTTAAGCGATAGAGTCTTATCGCCATTTATTTCAAATGGATAATATTCTTTGAGTGCTTTTGCTCTAAATGTAATTAAAGCGAAGTAGTCTTCAATATTTGAATAGATTCGATCATACTTTGAAGAGTGCTCCCAGCTCCCTCGATCCATTTCCTCTGGTCTCTCATCCGAGTAATGATCCAGCATATCATTTATTGAAATGAAATGATCATCAGCCTTCAAACAAGACAACTCTATGAAATCAGCCCATTTATTTCTATCATCACTGGACCAAGTAGGTAGTTGATTAATTTTATCAGGGAGGGCCATCGTTATTCACCTTGCTTTTCAATCATTCTCAATAATTTTTGAAGTTGGTCCGGGGTTAGGTCTTTCAAGCTACTTACTTTCCCATCCTCAACAGAATCAAAATTTTCACTTATTGCACCCCTAATTGACTTACATAGCTTCTCAATATCTTCAATTACGGCAATAGTATTTTGTGGGTACGTGCTTAGTTGTTCAATCATATTTTTGGCATTTTGTAACCCTGTTCTGGCTTTCTCAATTAAAGAATCGAATGTATCGTTTGGCGCAGAAGTATATAGTAAGGCTTCAGATATAGTACTTCCTTGCTCTAGTTTTTTTATAGCAGGTCGAGATTCAAGTATTTTATTTAAATCTGCTATCTGTCTAGACTCTTGAACTTTCTTCTTCTCTGGATCAAATAGCCAAATAAATAGTTGGGAGTAGTTCTCTTTATTTAGATTCTCTAATGAAGAGTCTCCTGGAGAGGAAAGGCCTAAATAAGATACAGTGTCACTATAAGATAATGCGGTTGTTAACCATGAAAAATTAAAGTCCTTTTCTTCAATATTTGCATTATAATACGCATCATTATTTGCCAACTCATAAAGTTTTAAGGCAGTGTGTAGCTTAGCAACATAATCGGTACGACTTCCGATCATTTTAGCTAAAACTGAATAAATTTGTTCTTGCCCAACCTCATCAATATGTAAATCATATAGTTGGTCAAGATATCTTGCTTTTTCTAGGGCTCCCCAATCCTTAACTCCAGTTATGTGGCGATATCCTAAGTAATCCAAAATCTCATTTCTTGTATTGTACAGAATAACTGGTATTTGGGTTGGAATGTTCTTAGCCGAAGCTCTGACTTCAGCAATAAGCTTTTTACGTAGTGTTGTAAGATCAGGATTTGATAGTAATTTTAATGCTGCTAATCTACGGTTCCCTTCTACCACAATAAAATTATCAGGAGAATCTATTTTGGGGACTACCAATAATGGTTCTGCTTCTGAATATCCGATTTCTCCTATAGACTGCATTAATTCAACAATATTTCCATGTCGATTCAAATAGTCAATTACCTTTAATTCATCTTTTGAACCAATTAGCATTTTTGGTAAGCGAGGATTCTGAGGATCGAAATGCAGTTTATCCAAACTTATTGATATTTTTTGTGCCACAGGGAGGCCTCCCAAATAAAATGTATTAGAATATTAATCTGTACGAATATGCACTAGCTTAAGTATAACCAAATTATAACAAGTTTCTTAGGAAAAAAAACAATTTCATAATACACTATATAAAGGGTAAGTTTGGAAATTGAATAACCGGAAAAACCCTTATCTAAAATACTGGCCATTTAAAAAGGTCTGTGATATACTAGGCTTGAAAATTGGGTTACAAAGAGACGTTAGGACTTACATGGATATTTAGCATTTTTTTGGGGTTGAATTGATTGTTGAAAGTCGCTTCATTTTTTAGTGGAATAGGTGGTTTTGATCTCGGCCTTGAGAGAGCAGGTATGAAAGTTGTTTTTCAGTGTGAGCGGGATAACTTTTGTCAAAAAATTTTAAAAAAGCACTGGCCAAATGTAAAACTAGTGGGTGATATTAATAATGTTTCAATCGCCGAAGTCCCTAAAGAAGCTGAAGTCTGGTGTGGAGGATTTCCCTGCCAAGACTTATCGCTTGCAAACCAAGGCAAAAGAAAGGGACTTAATGGAGATAGAAGTGGACTCTTCTACAAGTATGCAGAACTCATTGACCAGCGAAGACCCAAATGGGTTCTTTTCGAAAATGTTCCCGGACTGCTCAATAGTAATGACGGAAATGATTTCAAAGTGGTCGTCCAAACGATGGATGAACTCGGGTATGGCTTGGCATGGAGAGTATTGGATGCAAAATACTTTGGAACACCCCAACGACGTAGAAGAGTCTACATTGTCGCAAGTTATCAAAGCCGAAGCGCCGCTGGGGTACTTTTTGAACAAGGCTCAATTACAATCGCTCCTCGATCGGGCCTCGGACAGAGGGAAATCTCTTCCACCAGATTTGGAACAGGTAATCAGACAACAAATCTCTATGCTATTCAGCATGCCGGAATTGGACGCAAGTCTTCAGCAGGCCCCCAAGCGAAGGGCTACAGAAACGATGGAGAAACCTATACGCTTGACTCCAGAGGCAGCTCAGATGCTGTTTGTCAGACGAATGCTCCCTTCCGAGTACGAGAAACTACAAGGGTTCCCGGAAGGATGGACAGCAGTCGATTCCGAACATTAGGAAACGCTGTTGCTGTACCAGTAATTGAATGGATCGGTAGGAGAATATTGGAGATTGAAAAGAGTTGAACCAGAAACCTGGCACTTTATATTGCCAGGTTTCCTTTTTTGAACAAACTATTCATATAAAGAATCGGTTTAGTCCCACTAATTGCCCTTGTCTTTGTAAAATTAACAAACCAATTGATGTCTTGAATGTAATAACTGTTACCTTTCGCGAATATTCTTATATCATAAATAAAGCAATTACAAGGTCTAAAAACATAACTGTTCTAGGGTTCTAAGTAATGATATATGAACCAAAAATAAGACATTTGTTGATTAAACTATTATTAATCACCATTTTCCCCTACTTCACCCCATTGCCATCACTTATGATAAGGCTCCCCCCGCCCAATCCGAAACGCCCGATAAATCTGCTCCACCAACACCAGCCTCATCAACTGATGCGGAAATGTCATCTTCGAAAACGAAAGCTGCACATCCGCCCGCTTCAGCACCTGATCGGACAACCCAAGCGACCCGCCGATCACAAACGCCACCTGACTGCGCCCATGCAGCGCCAGCTTGTCCAACTCCGCTGACAGCTTCTCCGACGACCACATCTGCCCTTCAATCGCCAGCGCAATCACATACTGGTCCTGCTTGATCTGCGCCAGGATCCGCTCTCCCTCCTTGCGCTTCACCTGCTCCATCTCGGCCTGGCTCATCTCTTCCGGCGCTTTTTCATCATTAACCTCCACGATTTGCAGCTTGCAATACGCAGACAGCCGCTTGCTGTATTCGTCGATGCCCTCGCGCAAGTATTTCTCCTTCAATTTCCCCACGGTGATGATCGTAATCTGCACGTCTCCTACATTCCCTTCTCTCGCAATAGCGCAATCTGTCCCGGCTCGCCGCATACCCGGCAACGCTTGTCCAATTCCTTCCCATCCGCACCCGAGCCTACCGCCGCTTCTACCGAATCCGCACGATATGTATTCGGTGCCGCTTCGAACTCGTTCACATAGTCGTCCAATTCCTCTTCCACATGCTCCATGCATGCGAAGCGTACAGGAAACTCCGCAAGAAGCTCCACTTCTTTTCCATCGATCTTGATTGCCTGCATGTTTTCTGCCATCTCCTTAACTCCCTTTCCTAGATAATCCGTTCTCTCCAGCATCGCTCTATATTCTACCCCAGAACAGCGAGAAAACAAATGCCCGCTCCAAGCGAAGTCTTTCACAGCAAAAAAAATGAGCACCGAAGAATGACGGTGCTCCAAGGATGCATCTATGGTTCATAGATAAAGGGGAACTGCGGTATATGCAAACGGGACAGATGTCCCGGAATGCAACTTACTTACTGCTGCGGATTTTTGGTCAGCTTGACGGTGGCTGTCTTCTTGAAGCCATCGCGGTAGTACGTGATCTCGACCGTATCGCCCGGCTTTTTGTTCAAGGTCAGGAATTTGCGCAATTGAGCGCCGTTGGCAATCTCCTTGTTATCCATTTTGACGATGACGTCGTATTGTCTCAGACCCGCTTGACCAGCCGGAGAGAATTTGCCGACGTCATTGCGAATCACGACACCAGCCGCGACATCGTCAGGCAGATTCAAGGTTTCCTTCCAGTTATAACGAGGTACATTGGTCAGGTCGTATGGTGTGACGCCCAGATAAGCGCGCTCCAGTTTGCCTTTCTCCACCAACTCGTTGACGATTTTTTTCACGTCGTTGATCGGTAGGGCAAAACCGAGTCCCTCAATACCTGATTTGGAGATTTTCAAAGTATTGATTCCGATGACTTGACCTTGGATATTGATCAGGGCACCACCGCTGTTGCCAGGGTTGATCGCTGCGTCTGTCTGCAGAACGTCCAGCTCCCAGTCGTCCTGTCCATCTCCATCCAGGTCCATCGGCATGGAACGTTCCAATGAACTGATGATTCCTTGCGTTACCGTACGGGAGAATTTCATCCCGAGCGGATTCCCGATTGCGATCGCTGGCTCTCCTACGCGCAAGGTGGACGAATCGCCCAGCTCTGCTACTGTAAGTACTTTGGAGCCGTCGATTTCCAGCACAGCCAGGTCATTGAATATATCGTAACCCAGCACCTTGGCCTCCACCTTGTCACCGCTTGGCAGTGCCACTTCCAGCTTTTGCGCCTGGTCGATCACGTGGTAGTTGGTAATAATTCTAGCTTTGCCGTCTTTCTTCTGAAAAATAACACCAGAGCCTTGCCCTAACTCAACATCTTCTGTCGAATTGAACCAATTCGTACGTGAGCGACCAATATTGATAATACCGACGACTGCATTTTCAGCTTTCTCTACTGCTTTGACTGTACCTGTCTCTACCGATACCGATACAGGCTGGGCAAATAAATTGGCGGCCGGATTACTCATCACATTGGTCGAACTGGGCTCGACCATCTTGATGTATCCCGAGTTTGACAGTGTTGGCAGCATCAGCAGGACAACCATTCCCCCAATCACTGCCGATGTGATGGACGTCATGATCAAGCGTCCAACACCTGGAACACGCTGCTTTCGTTTTTCTACATGTCTCAAATCATCATAAAAGCCCATGAATCCATTCTCCTTCCTCTATGATTAGGGTAACTGGTTTTGATGTGCTCTATACTTGTCAGGGGTGCCTTCAACCTCCTTGCCTCCCTTTGATACCCAAAGTATACGCCGATTTTTTGGCAAAATCGCGTGAGAAATATGGAAAGGTTGTGGAATATCAAAAGCTCCCGGCATAATTCACCGAGAGCCCGGATATGATAGATTAAAAGGCTTGTTCGCCGCCTGCCAAACGGCCGATAGAAGGGGTTGATAGATGTGAAAGAAGTTCACCTGCACGCAAAACTTGCCGACATGCAAGAGGTAGACTACCACAATACACTGGTACTGCACGCCTTGACGGAAGTGTTGATCGAAAAAGGCTTTTTCACGAAGGACGAGCTGTCCCGCAAAATGGTGGAGCTAGACTCCCAATTGACCTTTCAGATCGAGACCTATACCCGCATCTCCGACAGGCTGCTCAACGGCGTCAATCCGGCCAAGTCTCTTTCGCTGGATTAACCGCCGTTACAACACTTCCAGCTTGGTCGGGCGATCCGGGTAGGTATCGCGCAGATGTACGTCGTCGCCTACAGTCAGGCCTTGTTCTTCCAGAATGTTTTTGACTGTCAGACGCGCTAGGTCGATCATATTGTTCTCTTTGCTCAGATGGGCGAGGTAGACCCGCTCGGCCCCACCGCGTAGACACTCTGTCAACGCTTCACCTGCCGATTCGTTGGACAGATGGCCGACATCGCTTAAAATCCGCCGTTTGATGCTCCATGGATACTGCGACATCCGCAACAATTCCACATCGTGGTTGGATTCAAAAATATAGGCGTCCGCACCGCGAATCGTCTCCTTGATCTTCTCGCTCACATACCCCAGATCCGTGGCCACGCTCAGCTTTTTGTTTCCCTGGTAAAAACAAAATCCCATCGGCTCCGCCGCATCGTGGGAGATGCCGAACGATTCGATCCCCAGATCCTCCAGCTCCCGCTTTTCGCCAACGGCAAAGAGCTTTCGCTGCTCTTCCTTGATCGTGCCGATTTGGCCGTCCAGTTCATTCCACGTCTTGGCGTTGGCGTAGATCGGCAGACCATAGCGGCGAGCCATGACCCCGACGCCTTTGATATGATCCACATGCTCATGCGTGACCAGGATCGCAGTCAGTTCTTCCGGCTTGACCCCGATCGTCTGCAAAGCCGCTTCTGCCTGCTTTCCTGTAATTCCTACATCAATCAATACGGAGACGCGATCCGTCGCTACGTAGATCGCGTTGCCGGTACTCCCACTGGCTAACACACTAAATTTCACCCATCATCCCTCTTCCCGAAGCATTCCCTCGCTGTCTGTTTATCGAAAACCCTCACTCTGTCACCAATTGCCGCTCTACTGCACCTGTAAAAGCATTGACGAAATGCAGCCTTCCGTCGTGTATCACACGCCACACCGGTGCGAGCGACTGAATATCCGCATCATAAGAGCCGTAATAGCCCAAGCTCACACTCTCGATCCGTTCTCCCGGACCGATGATTTGCTTTTCCACCAGCGAACGAATCGCTTTGTACCCCGAGATCACTTGTCTGGCGCCGTCCTCTTCGCGAAGCTGGAAATACGTCTGTCTGTACCCACTGATCCCACCCGTATCGAGGCTGACTTCCAGCGGAGCGACGAAGACAGGCATTTTCTCATACGTCTGCCAGTACAACAGCCTGCTTTGATTCGATTGGTACAGATCCGCCGTATACTGCTCCGCGTACATCAACAGTGGTCCGAGCTGGCGCAAAAGCTCATTCGGGACAATTTGTCCGTGAATTTGGATCGGCGGGATCAGCTCTGCGGACAAAGCCATCTTTTCCATCGTCGCCTTGACCCCTGGCAGCTCCTTCATATGAAACGGGTTGATTCCCAGAAACTCGGCCTGCAATTTGCTCATTTCCGGCGTTTCCTGCGGGACCTCCGTCGCCAAGGTGATGTTCTGCTGGTTCAGATACATCTCCATCTCGCCCTTGTCCGTACGGGTCAGCTCCTGGTCGCTCCATCCGCTGATCCGCGTCACATAGACCTGATAGCCGAGAAAGAGGTCAAGTAACAGAAATGCCCAAATCAGGATCGTTTTGGTTTTACTCCAATCCAATAGACCCGCCTCCTCCTTCGGTGGATCGCGCAGGGATGTACAGGGTAGGCTGATTCGGCACTTCCACTACCCATGTCGGAATCAGATCAATGGTGTCCTCTGCTACAAGCGTCTGATAGGCCAGATACGCGTTGGTGATTTCGTCCGTATTGGCCAGATTTCGCTCCCGAATGAGATTGTACAGCTCCGGTCCCGACATGACCTTCCAATCCTTGTGAGCGACATACGAATCCAAGTCCAGCAGGGAACGGTTCATCGTGACGACCTGGCCCGCTTCTGAGGTAATCTCAATCGTATCGACGGGCTTGTCTCCCTTGCTGACCAGCGGGTAGGCGCCGACGTATTGGCGAAACGTCATGACGTCTTTGTCGTTGTAGCTCTTCCGGAACCTCTCGAAGTAGTAATCGTCCAGCCAGCCGAGATGCTTATTCACGAAGCTGACCGCTGCCTGCAGCTTTTCCGTATCGGAGAGCTGCACGGCCCGCTGCTGATAAGCCGGATCGGTAAAGGTGATCGCCATTTGCTCGGATCTCACCTGAATCGAACGGCTTCCGTCTGTGTAGATCATGGTCTTGTCCCGTTCCATGATCTGTCTGACCAAGGAAGGATCGAGAAAGTAAGCCTCGATAACCCTCTCCACGGAGACAGGTTCATAGCTGTAGCTGAATTGATGCATCCGAATCTGATGCTTCGGCAAGTAGTACATATGCCAGTAGGTTTGCCCTTTCTCCGCAGGCGACGCGTAGGTATACCTTTTCGGGATGACGACCTTCATGATCTGTTCCGGCATCTGATTGCCATTCGCCAGATACGAATCACGCAGATCCTTGGGGCTGATCGACGTGCGGGAACGTACGACCTTCTCCTCTTCACCAGAGAGAAAAAGAGCATAGACCAAGTCCTCTTCTGGTTCATGATAAAGCCAGATGCGATCGATCCCCTTCAAAGGAAGGGTGTAGTCCTCGCGAAATGTCACCAGCCGCCCAACTGCCGCGAGCGGAATACTGCTTCTGAAACGAACCTCAAGCCCCAACTTTTCCCGGGCAATTTCCTGCCATTTATCCTGTGTCATGGTATACGGAGAAAAATCGAGGAAAATCCATCTGGGCATTTCGCGCATGATCATGCTGAACTGGCCGTCTGTCGCCACTGCCTTGGTGTGCCGATCTTGTCCATAGTGAAAAACGACAGCAGAAGGAGTGATGATTTTCTCCAATTGTTTTTCAAATACAGGCTTGGATTCCGTATACTTCGCCGGCTCGATCATCTGAAAATTGGGTTGATTGATCCAGATTGCCGCCGTCAGACAAAAGCTGGCGACCACAAGCAGGCAGAGAATGACGGTTTTTGCTGGCTCCAACCACCGCTTCATCCTGCACTCCCCCCTCGAAATGACGGAACCCAGAACGTAACGGTCGTTCCTACATTCCACTCGCTGGCAATCTCGATGTCAGCGCCATGCGCTTGCACCAGTTCCCTGGCGATCGCAAGCCCCAGGCCTGTCCCACCCTGACCACGCGAGCGCGCTTTGTCTACGCGGTAAAATCTTTCAAAAATTCGCTTGAGATCGCGGCTCGGAATCCCGATCCCTGTATCCGTGATCGAGATTTGGACCCGCTCTTGCTCTGGCAAATGTTGCGCATGCACGACGACGCGGCCGCTTTGAGGCGTATACTTGATCGCATTAGACAGCAGGTTATCCAATACCTGATTGATCGCGTCGGGATCGATATAGACGGATGGCAAGACAGCCGGGATCTCCAGATCAAGCGCGACCTCCTGTTGCTCTCCGAACATGGAGAAGCGATCAACCGCATAGCGCAGCATCTGATTCATATCCACTTCCTTGCAGTGGAGGCGCACTCCTTGCGAATCAAAGCGGGATAGCTGCAGCAAGTCGTTGACCAAGCGTATCATCCGCTCCGTCTCAGACATCGTGACGCGCAAAAAGCGGTTGGACAGCTCCTTCTCCTCTACGGCACCATCCAACAACGCTTCCACGTAGCTTTTGATCGTGGTCAGGGGCGTCCGCAGCTCGTGCGAGACATTGGCGACGAACTCCCTGCGCTGATGCTCCATTTGCTGCTGCTCGGTCACGTCTGCGACGACCGCAATGATGCCGCCCCGCTTGCCGCTATCATGCTGCAACGGAGTAAACGTAACACGCAAAATCACTTCTTCACGGTTGGGCAGCAGCATTTCGATGAAGAGCGGCTCCGTTTGCCGATGCAGAGGCATCTCGTCCTCAGGCGGCAATCCCAGCAGCTCGGGCAAGGTACGCCTTTTACTGATGAGGTCCTCCATCTTGACTTGCAGCATTTCTTCGGCTGCTCGATTCATGAGAATAATCTGCCCATCCCGGCTGGTCGCGATCACACCGTCGGACATGTTGCTCAGAATGCCCGCCAGCTTCTCCCGCTCTTCTTCCTGCAGCGAGATGGCTTCCTGTAGCCGTCTGGTCATATGATTGAACGCCATCCCCAACTGCCCGATCTCATCCGTACCGTAGATACGTACATGGCTGTTGAAGTCCCCGTCTGCTACCGATCTAGCCTGGCGGGTCATTTCCTTGACCGGTTTGGTAATCGTTTTTGCCAGTACAAAACCAAGCCCGGCTGTGATCAGCAAAGCGATCATCGTGCCAGATGCGAGGATCCCGTTCATTTTCCGAATGGTGTTGTACGTCCCTTCCATCGAGGCGACCATGTACACGGCTCCGTAGACGATCTGGTCCCCTTTGATCGGGAGAACCAGGACCTTTACGCGGGCTCCTGTTCGCGGGTCAATTCGCATCGACTCACTACGCGTCCCGAGCAAGGCCACAGTCACCTCTGGCTGTGAGGTCCGCTGCCCGATGATGCTGCGATCTTCTGTGGTGCTGAGCACGGTGCCTGTCTGGTCGATCACTTGTACATTGGCTCCGTTGATCTTGACTAGATTGTTGATCAGGTTGTCGATATCCACCCTCATCTGCTCCACGCTTTCTTCCTTGGATTCCCGCGTGCGCAGATCCCCTTCCAGAAGGCTTGCCAAAAGACTTGCCTGAGCATTCAATGCCTCAGAAAAGTTGTTGATGTAGTAGCTTTCTACTTCTCTGGCAAAGTAAGCGCCAATAAATTGCATGGCCAACAGGATCAACAACATGTAGATCACGACGATTTTCCACTGGATCGTCTTGAAGAGCCGCCTCATCCAGGCGTTCCTCCTGTGCCCGGATTGCGCATGCTATAGCCCAAACCGCGTCGTGTAATGATGTATTTCGGCTGGCTCGGGTCGTCCTCTATTTTTTCTCGCAGTCGGCGGATGGTCACGTCCACCGTGCGCACATCGCCAAAATAGTCAAATCCCCAGACCGACTGGAGCAAATGCTCACGCGTCAGGACCTGCCCCTGATGACGGGCCAAATAGACCAACAGCTCAAACTCACGATGAGTCAGCTCCTGGTCAAGCGGCTCCCCCGTCTTTTCGACCGTATAAGAATGCAAATCGATATCGAGATCATGAATACGCAGAATATGACTTTCCTGCGCTTCCGACTTTGGTTTGTTGCGGCGCAAATGCGCTTTTACCCGCGCTACCAATTCGCGCGAGCTAAACGGCTTGGTGACGTAATCATCTGCACCCAGCTCCAGACCCAGCACCTTGTCCAATTCGGAGTCTCTCGCCGTCAGCATGATAATGGGGACGTCGTGCGCTTTTCGTACAGCCCTGCATACTTCCATTCCATCACGGCCAGGAAGCATGACATCAAGCAAAATCAAATCAGGTCGTTCCTGCTGGACGGCTGTCAACGCTTCTTCCCCGTCGTATGCGCAGACCACCTGGTACCCTTCCCGTTCAAACGTAAATTTCAAAATGTCTGCAATTGGTTTTTCATCGTCTACTACCAGGAGTTTTGCCATGACTGCTGCCTCCTCTCTCCAAACAATTTCTACTCTTCGTCCCTGTATTCCTCTCCATTATACTATGCCAATCCTTTCCCCGAACGCAAAAAGGAGCACTCCTTCGAGTACTCCTTGATTTTCCAGTTTGAATTTCCCTTAATTGAGGAAACGCATCGGGTTTTGGACTCGTCCATTTTGTATAACTTCAAAATGCAGGTGAACCCCCGTGGAGTGCCCAGTGGAGCCCTTCACACCAATTTTCTTGCCTTTCTGTACGACATCGCCAACCTTTACATTAATCGTGCTAAGGTGACCGTACAGGGTCTGCATGCCGTTTCCGTGGTCAATGATGATCGCTTTTCCATAACCGCCATCCCAACCCGCAAACTTGACGCGGCCATTGTCGGCTGCCATTACGGAGCCTGCACCAGCAATGTCGATTCCTTTATGCAGTTTTCCCCAGCGCGTGCCGAAGCCGCTGCTGATATACCCTTGTGCTGGCCAAGCCAGACGGCCTGTCCCACGCGAAGGAATAACCTTCGTACCACGCTCGACGACCTTGATCACAGGTTCATCCAGTACTTCCTGCTTCAAGATCTTTCGCTCGACGACTTGTCCATTTTCCTTGATGATTTCGTATTCGACTTGTTTTGTACCGTTTTTGCCTTCCTGGACGACCTTGGTCTCGCCCTTCGGCAACGTTTCGTTGTTGTTATATTGCGTATTGAATGGAATTTCTTCCTTTTGCGTCACATTTTCCTTCACCTGTACGGTCACCAATGGACGGATCGCCGTCACATTGATTTGCTGACCAAGCTTGAGAACCGTATTTTCCGTCAGGCCAGGGTTGTTATCGTAAATATCTTTTGAGGTAATGTCATACTGTTTTGCGATACAACCGACGCAATCACCTTCAACGACAGTATGTATCAGTTCTTTATACGTGCCCTTGACAAGCAAATCTTCCAGCTTGTCCTCCGGCAAAATCTGAGCGGACGGCACTGCTTCCGACTGCAGCTCCACCTTTTCCTTGAACGCCACTTCCTTGACTGGACTCGCATCCGTCGCGGCTAGTGAGGCGGCTGCCACCGTGCTCTTTTTATCTGCTGCGGCTGTCAGGGTAGAGATTTTTTCTGCCGGAATTCCAGAGTACTTTTCTTTCACTTTATCCAGCACTTCATTGGCCGTATCCAGATTGGGTGCATAACCGACCACTTTTCCATCGATTACGAGTTTGACTGCATCTACCTTGAAATCTGCGATGGCAGATAATTCTTTCAATGCAGACTCATCGTCGTATTCGCCCTTGAACAAACGTTCTTCTCGGAAGCTTATCGAGTCGGAGAGCATGAATGTGTAGCCGCTCTTGGCCTTCTCCTCTTCCAGCTTGCTAGCTGTCCATTTGTTGATGACGTCAGGGCTGCTGACGACGCCGATCTCTTTGCCGTTCACAATTACATGGTAAATCGAGTTGATATTGCTTTTGTAATAATATTGTGCCGATGCACCCGTGGCAACTGTCAGTACAAATACGGATGCTACGGTAATCACTTGCTTCTTATGCGTGGTCATGTAAGTGCTTGTATGTTTCATCGTGCGTTTCGCCATTTCACTACATTTGCGAACGACCTGCTTCGACCGTTCCTGCAGTTCGGCCTTCCAATTGGCCCATTGCATAACTTGTCCCTCCTGAAAACAGATACAGCAGCATTCTCACCGTCTATTTCCTGAAAATTTGAAATTGAACAAATAGGTCTACCATACCAAATGTTGGTTTCCATTTATCTGCCAAAATGCCTAATGAAACCAACTATGTCGACTTTACCACAAAAATATTGCGATCAGCAAGTGTAAAATGCCGTCGAATAAAAAAGACGAGAATGAGTCATGATATGTTCATGAAATTGGGAAATTTTATGTATGGAATGGAGTTGACTTTTGTGAAAGAACAAAATATTTTGGCTGGTTTCTCCAGTGAGGACGCGGCGGTTCAGGCCAAAAAAGCACTGAATACGGCAGGTTTTACGATCGTCCAGATCGATCATATCGGGCAATTCCCAGGTAGTGGAGTCGATCATGTCATCAATCCCATCACTGGGCAGATCCCCTCTTTGGGAAATTTGACTCTGGCTGGCGATTTCTCCAGCCGTGACGCCAGTGTATTGGCTGCGGCAGACCCGGATGCGAGCGGCATGTCGGATCGCGGCGATGACTTCAACACGCCGTTTTTGCTGACTGCTGTCGTACCCGCGGACCGCAATGCGGAAGCGACCCAGATCATTCGTTCCTTTGGCGGAATGGTGTAAAATGACAGCCACCTGCTCCACAAATGGGAGAGGTGGCTCACCGTTTTTTGGGCATGGGGCTGTCACACCTCAGACATAGACGTCACATCTTTTAGCGCCAGCCGGCGGATCGTCGTCTTTTCATCATCCCGTTGCTTGTATGTGGTAATGAAGCAGAGGTATCCGTTGTTATAATGAGTCATGGTTCCTTTGATGACGCAGCCATTCACCATTTTCACCTGCACATTTTTGCCCAATAGCTTCATGGCCTTCTGGTCGAATCCCATCTTCATCATCTGTGATCACCTCTCCATTTCCTGCCTTTGTTTTTACCATATGCCCAGAAGGTACGGAATCGTGTCTGTCCTGCTTAAAAAAATGTCAAAAAACCTGTGTTCCCGCAAAAATATAAAAAACGGGCAGGAGCCGCTTTCTTCTCCCTGCCCGCTAGAATGTTGTCATCTGTTAAGCCTGGTTTCTGATCATTCCGTAGAGATCTCTTCCCCTTTTTCAGCGACACCTAAGGCGTTGCGAGCCATCGTCATATACTCCTCCAAACCAGACTTCAATGCAAAGTCTGCGAGGAATACGGGAGATGCGGACATCCGCTCGATGATATGGTCTTGCATCCGCGGCCATACACGGCCTCCTGCCTTCTCATATCGTTTGAGCAGTTCAGCCAGGCCCGATTCCCCAAATATCAGGCAATAAGCAGTAAAATCAGTAGCAGGATCGGCTACCTCTGCTTCCGTCCAATCCAAAAGTCCGGTTACCCTCCCATCAGGATGAACCAGGATATGACCGGGGTGAAGATCGCCATGTACGAGAACAGAGTGATGGGGCCAGAATGTATCATCTGCTAGCCAGGATTGCCAGCGTTCCCAAAGCACACGAGACACGCCAAAAATCCGTTTGATCTCATCCATTTTCACCGCTAGTGCTCTACGGACTTCCGCTGGTTGTTGGACGCGAATACCAGATTTGCGCGCTGCTTCATGATCAATTGCGTGGAGTGCTACCATTGCCTCTGCCAGAGTTTGAATGAATCGTTCAGGAATCGATTGCGGTTCCAGGTACCAGTCATAACGATTGGCTTCATGATTGATGGTGCCCATCGGAACTCCATCCAACAGACGGTAGGCGATCAATTCAGGCGTGTGAACCTGCCAATTCGGTACCGCCACAGGCAATTGGTTGATGATCAGATCTAACACCTTTTTCTCATAAGCAGCCGATTCCACGACATCGGGCCGACGGGGAACCCTCATGACCCAGGATGCACCATCAGTCGAGCGTGCAAATACGGCAAGGAAATCCAAGCCTGATTCGTTACTCTTCACACTAAGCGGTTCCACTTCAATTCCGTGTTTCTTTGCAAGAGAAAGGATCTCTTTTATTTTCGTGTTCATGTTTTTGGACATTAAAAATACACCTCATTCATTCGTTTCGTTAATGATTCAACCACAACACAAATAAACCCAAGCCATTACTTGATGAAAAAATGGCTGAGCTTTCGTGGGGTAAAATCGAAATTAACGAAGTCGCATGAATGCGATGCCTCTCATCACAAAAACCTCCAATTCTGAAAATCCCCTTCAGTATATCACATGCCTCAACATAGAGCGACCCCGCCAAATGCATGACGGGGTCGCTACTTCGGGTTATATCATATTCATTAGCCCCAGATTCCGCGAACAATGACGGTTTGTTCACGATCCGGACCAACGGAGAAAATCGACATCGGAATACCAGTCAGTTGGGTAATGCGCTCGATGTAGTGACGCGCATTTTCCGGCAAATCATTCAGATTGCGGATGCCCGTAATATCCTCGGACCAGCCTGGCAGTTCTTCGTAAACCGGCTCACATTTTGCCAGCAAGTTCAGGTTTGCTGGGAAAGACTCGATAATCTCGCCGTTGTACTTATACGCCGTGCAAATGCGCAGTGTGTCGATGCCAGTCAAGGTATCCAGCTTGGTAATCGCCAGACCAGTGATCCCGCTGACGCGACGTGCATGGCGAACAACCACGCTGTCAAACCAGCCTACACGGCGCGGACGACCTGTAGTCGTACCGTACTCAGCACCCACTTCACGGATGTGATCGCCTGTTGCATCGCTCAGCTCGGTCAGGAACGGTCCATCCCCTACACGTGTGGTATAAGCTTTCGCTACCCCGATAACTTGGTTGATTTTCGTCGGTCCAACACCAGAACCAATCGTTACGCCGCCCGCGATCGGATTGGAAGAGGTTACGTAAGGATAGGTGCCTTGGTCGATATCCAACAGC
>DASQMM010000535.1:0-3896 GCA_035645495.1 Brevibacillus sp.
CGATGCGCAACCTGCGACCGCTGGTTGTCGCCATATCCACCAATGATGGACTGGGATTAAATGCAGCCAATATTGCCAAGCTCTTGGCAGCCAAAAACATCTACTTCGTCCCGTTTGGGCAGGACGCTCCGGACAAAAAGCCGAACTCACTGGTAGCACGCATGGATCTGCTCGTGGAGACGTGCATAGCTGCTATGGAAGGGCGACAATTGCAGCCCCTGCTTATCGAGAGATTCAACTACTAAAAACACTAGAGAAAAACCAATTGACTTGTTTTTCGCGATTAGGAGGAGAGTAAGAGATGGCGAACCAACTGACTTATAATGTTGCCGTCGTGGGCGCAACGGGTGCAGTCGGACAACAAATGATTCGAATTCTGGAAGAACGCAATTTTCCGATTAAACAATTGAAGCTGCTTGCATCCGGACGGTCTGCCGGCAAGACCGTCATGTTCAAGGGGCAAGAAGTGGTTCTGGAAGAAGCGACTCCAGAAAGTTTCGCGGGTATTGATTACGCCTTGTTCAGCGCAGGTGGTTCGGTCAGCAAGGAACTGGCTCATCACGCTGTGCGTCACGGTGCCGTAGTCATCGACAATACCAGTGCCTTCCGCATGGACCCAGATGTTCCATTGGTTGTTCCAGAAGTAAACATGGATGCTGCCCTGGCGCACAATGGGATTATTGCGAACCCAAACTGCTCCACCATTCAGATGGTAGCCGCTCTGAAACCCTTGTATGATCGTTATGGAATAGATCGGATTATTGTGTCCACCTACCAAGCAGTATCGGGAGCTGGTCAGTCGGCCATTAACGAACTGCTTACGCAAAGCCGTGAGGTGCTGGATGGCAAGGAGCCGACATGTGAAGTATTGCCAGTCGGAAAGCTACCTGTTCACCATCAGATAGCGTTTAATGCCATTCCGCAAATCGATGTGTTTACGGATAATGGATTTACTTATGAAGAGATGAAAATGATTAATGAAACGAAAAAAATCTTCGCAGATGATCAGGTCCATGTTTCCGCAACCTGCGTACGTATTCCAGTTGTATATGGACACAGTGAATCAGTCTACGTAGAACTGAAGAATGATTATGATTTGGCTGAAGTCAAATCCCTCCTGGAAAAAGCACCAGGCATCGTCCTTGTAGACGTACCAGAAGAACAACAATATCCGCTCGCTACTGATGCGACAGGGAAGCTTGACGTCTTTGTCGGTCGGGTACGACGTGACCTCCATCATCCTCGCGGCCTGCATATGTGGATCGTTTCAGACAACCTGCTGAAAGGTGCTGCTTGGAATACGGTGCAAATCGCTGAGGAACTCATCAAAGCAAGAGCATAGGGGAGAGGTTTGTGAAGATTCTCGTCCAGAAGTTCGGTGGTTCTTCCTTGACGACGGAGGATTGCCGAATGAGGGCAATCTACCATATAGAAAAGGCGATTGACGAGGGATATTCCCTCGTCGTGGTCGTCTCGGCGATGGGACGCAAAGGCGATCCCTACGCTACGGATACACTTTTGCAGTTGATTCGCAACAACGGAAATACACTGCCAAGCAGAGAAATGGATCTGCTGCTTCACACCGGTGAAATCATTTCCGCTACAGTGATGTGCAGCATGCTGCACGCGCGTGGGATAAAAGCGAAGATCTTAACAGGGGGCCAGGCGAATATTGTCACCAGTGATGATTTTACTAGCGCCCAGATTAACCATATCGACCCTGCGCGTATGATCAAGGAGTTGCAAGAAGGGAATGTACTCATCGTACCCGGCTTTCAGGGACGCACAGAGGATTGGGAGATTACAACCTTGGGGCGAGGCGGCAGTGATACGACAGCGACCGCGCTAGGGGTTGCTCTTGAAGCCGAAATGGTGGACATTTTCACGGATGTAGAAGGAATTATGACGGCAGATCCTCGAATTGTGGAGGAAGCCCAACCCCTGACTACCGTTACCTATACGGAGATTTGCAATATGGCGCATCTGGGTGCCAAAGTCATTCATCCGCGCGCTGTGGAGATTGCCATGCAGGCGAATGTACCGATTCGCGTCCGCTCGACGTTTTCGGACGACCCCGGTACATTGGTCACGACAATGCTGGAGATCGGCAAGATGGGGTATACAGTCAATGATCGGGTCGTAATGGGAATCGCGCATGTACCCAACATTACACAGATTAAGGTAGCCAATAAAGAGGGACAGTACGATACACAGCTCCAAGTGTTCAAGACGATGGCAACTCATAATATCAGCGTTGATTTTATAAACGTAAATCCGTTGGGAGTCGCCTATACGGTCCATGACGAATTAGGAGAGAAAGCGGCACGCTTGTTGACAGAGATGGGCTATGAACCACAACTGCTGCCATGCTGTGCAAAGGTTTCTGTGATTGGCGCCGGAATGACGGGTGTACCGGGAGTAATGGCTCAAATCGTTGAGGCTTTGACTCATGAAGATATTCAGATACTGCAGTCGGCAGATTCGCATACGACCATCTGGGTACTTGTACATGAGGCAGATATGGTTAGGGCTGTCCGTGCTTTGCATCAACAATTCCATCTGCATCAACATCATGTGTAGGTTTCAATTCTGACCATTCATAGAGGAGTTGGATAGGCAGTGGCACGTTTTGGCCGACTGGTTACCGCGATGGTAACGCCATTTAATGATCAAAACCAGGTTGATTATGAGAAAACCGAACGTCTGATCGATCATTTGCTGGAGACAGGGAGCGATGGAATTGTCGTCAGCGGCACGACGGGGGAGTCCCCGACTCTGTCCCACAAAGAAAAGCTGGATCTTTTCCAGCATGTAGTCAGCTATGCGAAAGGCAAGTGCCATATTATCGCTGGAACAGGCAGCAACAATACACAGGCGAGCGTAGAATTCACACAGGAAGTTCAAAGCTTGGGCGTGGATGGGATTATGTTGGTAGCGCCCTACTACAGCCGCCCGTCCCAAGAAGGGCTGTATGCTCATTTTCACACAATAGCCTCTGCAACAAATCTGCCAGTCATGCTGTACAACGTACCGGCTCGCTCCGCTGTCAACATGACGGCTGAAACCACGTTGCGGCTGGCACAGCTGCCCAATGTCGTATGCATGAAGGAAGCATCTGGAAATTTAAGTCAGATTGCATCGATCATCGAGCATGCACCGGAGGGGTTTGAAGTATACAGTGGTGACGACAGCCTGACACTGCCGGTATTGTCTATCGGAGGTGTAGGGATCGTCAGTGTTGCCAGTCACATCGTAGGGCGTCAGATGAAGGAAATGGTAAACGCCTTTTTTGACGGCAACTTGAACGAAGCAGCGAGTCTTCATCGCAAGTTGATGCCAATCTTTGAAGGCTTGTTTGCCTACCCGAGTCCGGGACCGACCAAAGAAGCCTTGAACAAATTGGGGATAGATGTAGGGGGCGTACGATTGCCTTTGGTGGAGCTGAATGAAAAGGAAAAAGCGTTCGTTCACTCCCTGCTCAGCCAGTTATCTCTACTTGCATAATTGCACCAAGAGCCATTCATCGTGAATGCAAGAGCCATTCATCGTGAATGGCTCTTTTTTCTTGTGTTCACGTTTTCACTTCGGGTATAATGAAAACAAGTGATTTGGGGCGGTTATTTTTGAGTGTACAATGACAACTAAATATAGGAGGTTACATGTTTTGGCAAAGTCGAATCACTCTGTTCTCATTTTCGCCCTGGGCGGAGTCGGCGAAATTGGGAAGAATATGTACGTGGTACAATGCGATGATGACATCGTAGTAATTGATGCTGGATTGAAATTCCCGGAGGAAGAGATGCTGGGAATTGACATGGTGATTCCAGACATCACTTACTTGGAGGAAAATCGCGAAAAAGTTCGGGGGATCATCATTACGCATGGTCATGAGGACC
>DASQMM010000536.1:0-3880 GCA_035645495.1 Brevibacillus sp.
GCCGTCAGATAGCCGCGGCGCTTGCTGATGTCCTCGATTTCCGGTTTGAATGCGTCCAGAATCTGCTGCTTCTCTTCCTCTGTCGGACTGTAGTTGTCGCGCAGGTTGGGGGCCAGGCGATCTACTCCCCAATGTTCATAAATAATGCCCTGGGTGCTGAGGAATTCGTTTACTTCCGTAGCGCCCTTGATGTACTCGTTGGTATCATGAAAACGAACTTGTGCCATGCTTGAAGCCCTCCTTAAATTGTGGCGGTAGAAGTGGACACGGTCGCGTGACGCAGCTGCAGCCAGCGAGCGTGGTACTCAAACAGGAATTCAAACGCTTCGAGGTGACGCTTCGCCTCGAAATCATTGCCGCCCCACGCGTAGATGCCGTGGTTGCGGATTAGGACACCGGGTACTTCCGGCGTGATTACTTTTTCGATGGCCACTGCCAGAGTAGGAATATCCGCGTAATTCTCGACGATCGGGATTGTAACGAGCGCATTTTCTTCCCAGATTCCCAGGCCCTTGATCAGTTCCTGGCCCTGAATGGAGAAGGCGCGCTGACCGAAGTACAGCTCCGAGATCAGATTATTCCAGACGGTGTGCACGTGGAAGCAGGCGCCGGCTTGCGCGAATTTTTTATAGACGACAGCGTGGATCAAGGTCTCGGCGGAAGGCTTCAGGGTAGTGGCATCGACCGGACGAGAGTCTTTATCGACGATGAGATAATCCTCGGGTGAAAGCTTGGTTTTGTCTTTGCCGCTTGCAGTAACGGCAAATTGCAGGGGATCATCCGCGATCTTGATGGACAGATTGCCGCTGGTGCCGGGGAACCAATCTCTGCGGGCAAACGTCATTTTTACGTCATCGAGACGGCGGAAGGCATCCAGGCGTTGCTCCAATGTTGCTGTCATGGCTAAGAGACCTCCTGTTGGTGTTTCAGATCCTGTAAAATGGCAATCACCTCGTGGAAGGTGGCAAAGGTGCGATGCGGCAATTGCAGCTCCTGTGCTTTCTTGGCCAAAAGGGAGCGGGCAATCACGTAGTCGGCAATTTTGGCTCCTGCCAGGTCAGTGATGGAATCGCCAATTACCACGCGAAAATACTGATTCGGGTCGTAGCGGCGAATGATCGTCGTCTTGCACATGCCGCAGCCGGTCGAGCAATGCTCGTCGCAGTGATGCGGCCAGGTGATCGTGATGTAATCCTCTGAAAAATCGCTTCCGTTGCAGTAGATCGGCACGCCAGTCAAATCGAACGGAGCGAGGATCGGCTCCACGAAAAAGTCGATGCCGCCGCTGGTGATCAGAAGCTCCATGCCCTCCTCGCGGCAGAAGCGAACAAACTCGGCAAAGCCGGGGCGAATCTTTGCTTCTTCGAGAATAAAATCGATGATCTCCTGTTTTTTCGAGGAGGGGACCATCTGAAACAACTGGCCAACGCCGGATTGAATCGTGATTTTTTGGGTCAGGATCTGCTCGATCAGCGTTTCGCACTCGGGTGGAGCGAATTTGCGCACGATGGAGACGATGTTGTCTTTTTCGGTGATGGTTCCGTCGAAGTCGCAGAAAAGGACTAATTTTTTGCTCATCGTCCGCGCCCCCATTTTTCCAGGGCAATCGCCAATTCCGGGGTATTGGCCGCTGCATCCTGCAAGGTTCGGCCTGCTGTCACCGCTTCGATCGCAGCGACGAATGCCTTCGCGCCGGCAGTCGCTCTGCCTGGATGGCCGTGAATGCCGCCACCTGCGTTGACGATCTGATCCAGTCCGAAGTCCGCGTACAACTGCGGGACGAGCCCAGGGTGAATGCCAGCGGACGGCACTGGGAATGAGCGGCGGACGCCTTCGAGCGGCTTAGTCAGATGGTCGGCCAGTTTCAGCGCTTCGTTTTTGTCCAAGGCGACATTCCCGTACGGCGATGGGAAGAGAACCAGGTCAGCTCCCGCGATCCGCATCAGTGTACCGAGCAGAAGCGGTGTAGCGATCCCGTAATCAGGGGACGGATAGTAAGCCCCCGCCAGTGCCGGGTGAGCCATGATCGGGATGTTGATATCCGGGTCAGCCGCCAAGCGATGCAGGGCGTCGAATCCGAAAGCCAGCACGTTGAACAGCAGGCAATCAGCTCCTGCTTCAACTGCGCGTTTCGCCTTCTCGTTCAATTCATGGACAGGTCCAGTCAGATTGGCTGCGTAAAGGACCGGTTTTCCTGTCTCAGCCTCCGTCTCCAACGCGATCTGTTTGAACGCCTTGATCCGTTCCAGAAATGGCGCGCGATCATCGGCGAAGAAGATTTCATCGTCCTTGACCAGATCGACACCGCCTAAAGCTTGAGCGCGAAACTGGGTTTTCAGGTCGTCAAACGGAAGACCCAGGCATGATTTGAAAATGCTCATGAGCAGCGGACGATCATGAGCCCCGAGTCGGTTGCGGAGGCCGTCGATCCCAAACTTGGGCCCTGGGAACTGTCCCAGGAGCGACTCTGGAAAGCTGATGTCCATGAGTTTGATTTTTCCGTCCATTGAGAGTTTGCCGAAAATCCCGGTTAACAGTGAAGGGATATCCGGGGTAAAATTGCGTACTGGATAACTGACTGTAATCAAGCCACGCTGCTCGCCGTTCTCCAGCGTTTCCAGCACTTCGGCGTGGACGGCTTCCCCGAGGTAGGGCTTCAATTCCTCTTGTTTGGCTGCTGGCAAATCTGTCCAGGAGCCTACCGTCATGCCGACGGCGATCGCCTCTGCTTTTTTATACAGATCTTTGGCTTGTGTCAAATACGTAACAAGGATACGCTGTTCACTCATCGTCGGAATAAGCCTCCTTTATCATTCGTGATCTCTTGGCTTGCAGAAGCTTCGGAAACGAAAAAAACCTCCCGGAGTGGGAGGCGCTTGTCGTCTGATGAACGTTTTTTCGTCGCCTCTCATCTCTCGGGCAAGAAGTCAAGACAGGCGCTTGACTCTTATCCGTTGGAATTAGCACCGTTTCGCTCACTACAACGTGGTAGATGAGCGCCGGTTGCCGGGCATCATAGGGCCAGTCCCTCAGCCAGCTCGCGATAAGAGTTATGTTGTTGATACGCAAAGACGCGTATGAGATACACCCATGATATGACGTTCTCAAACAGGAGTCAATCTTTGTTTTTCCCGGCAGACACCCGAATGGGGGAGAGAAAAGAGATGAGTGAAACCTTTTTGGCCTGCATGACGTGGTAAGAGATGAAAGGGTGTGAGAAGGTTGGGAAAGTAGGCCTGGAAGACGTGTACCGGATGCACGTAAACGACATCTACCGCTATCTTTTCCGACTGACAAGGGATGCGAGGCAGGCAGAGGATCTGACGCAGGAAACCTTTTTCCGCGCTTTTCTGTCCCTGGATGACTACCGCGGGGAAAAGGTGCGCCCCTGGCTGTTCAAGGTAGCCTACCACGCGTTTGTCGATTGCCATCGCAAGCAAGCAAGACACCCTTTGCAGATCGTGGAGCGACTGCCGGAGAGAGCGGACCTGCAGGCGATGGACCCGGCAGAAGCCTTCGTATCACAGGAGATGTGGGAGACGGCGCACGCCTATCTGGAGCTTTTGCCCGAGCAGCAGCGACAGGTGATCCTGTTGTTTGCCATGCAGTTTCGATACGCAGAAATCGCCGAGGTATTAGGAATCAGTCTGGCAGATGTCAAGCGTTCGCTCTTTCGCGGACGACAAAAGATGCGCAAGTTGTGGAGGGATCAGGCGGATGACGAACAGGGAAGATAATAACAAAGAAGCACGGCTGCTCGCCTATCTGCGCGGCGAGCTGACGGAGGAGGAGAAGAAGCGGCTTCAGGACGAACTGGCTGACGATGAGGAATATGCGCAGAAGCTGGAAAGACTTCTGCTCGGTGAAGAAAACGCAGTGG
>DASQMM010000537.1:0-3876 GCA_035645495.1 Brevibacillus sp.
TTCCTGAAAAATCATCGAGATTTCATTGCCGCGGATCGCACGCATCTGATCTTCGCCAAGCTCCAGCAGATTCTTGCCTTTGAACAGGATCTTGCCGCTGACTGCCCTGCCCGGGGAAGGGATCAGATTCATGACCGATAGGGAGGTCAAGCTCTTACCGCTCCCCGACTCCCCGACTACGCCCAATGTCTCCCCTTTTTTTAGTGAGAGACTTACTTTGTCCAGCGCAGGAAGAAATCCATCTTCCGTGTCAAAGCCCGTACTCAGCTCTTTTATTTCCAGCAACGTCTCGCTCATGCTACTCACCTGCTTCCTTACAGCCTGATGATGCGGGGAGATCGCGTCAGCACCCGGCATCCGTCTGCCGTTACCACGACCATATCTTCGATTCTCACGCCGCCCACGTTCGGCACATATACGCCCGGCTCCACTGTAAACAGCATCCCTGGCTCAATATGAGCGGGATTATTCATCACCACACGCGGGAATTCGTGAATATCCAGGCCCACTCCATGCCCGAGCCCGCGCAAGCTGTAGGCCTCGAGATCAGCGGTCAAAAACACCTCGCGCGCGAGTTTATCCACCTCGTGACACGTAGAGCCTGGCGTGATCCCCGCCACCGCTTCCTCTAACGCCTGATGCACGCAATCAAAGATTTTCTGCAACGGCGGCTCCATCTCGCCAACGATGATGGTGCGGGTAATATCCGATCGATATCCTTTCCAGGTAGCGCCAAAGTCGATTACGATCAAATCATTTTCCTGGATCTTCCGGTCTGAGGGCTTGGCATGAGGAAGCGCAGAATGGATGCCCGATGCGACGATGGTATCAAATGCAGGGGCTTCACTGCCGAGCCTTCTCATGAGGATTTCCAGTTCAATGGCGATTTCCCGTTCGCTCACACCGGGCCGGATGCTTGGCAGAAGCTTTTCCAATGCGTCCTCGGCGATTTTCAGAGACGCTTGGATGCATGCCACCTCGCTCTCCTCTTTTACGGAGCGAAGCCCGATGCAGACATCCACGAAAGGCACCCACTCCACACTGCGGTTACCCCCGCGTAAGGCTGTGATCTGGAAGTCAGTAATCTCCTTGGACTCGTAGCCGATTGTGGCAGCCCCCAGTTGTCCGATCGTTTCTGCCAAGGTCGAGAACGGGTCCAGTCCGTGCACGATGATCTCCCATCCCCGCGCTTCCTGCCTAGCTTGTTCCGAATAGCGTTGATCGGTGATAAGCACAGCTTTCGTCGCCGTAATCAAGAGATAGCCGTTGCTCCCGGTAAAGCCGGAAAAATAGGAAAGATTCTTGAGCGATTGGATGAAGAATGCATCGACGCCCTTTTCCCGGATAAAGTCACGGATATTTTCCAGTCTTTTCATATTCATTCTTCCTTCTGTGAAAAGGTAGTAGATCTCCCTCCCACTCCATCGGGAGGGAGACTTTTCTGCTTACTGAGTGACAGCCCAATCCTTCGCATTGAACGTAGGACCGCGGAAATCAGGATCAAAACCAACTAATCGCTTGTTCGCCACATAAGGGGCTTCCTGCTCATAGAGAGGAATCCAGATTTCATCCTCAGCCAGCTTTTTGCCCACTTCCCAGAAGAGGCTCTTCCGTTTTTCCATATTTACTTCAGCTACTTGCTGCTCCAAAAGCTGATCGACCTCGGGATCGGAATAGCTCACGAAATTGTAGCCGTTTGGCGGCATATATTTGCTGCCGAAGTAGCTGCGGTACTCATCCGGGTCCGCTTCTACACCAAAGCCGAGAATGTAGGCATGGTAGTCGTCGGCTGTTACCTTGCGTTGCGTGCCATCTGCATTTTTCGGCAGCAGCTTGGTGACCAGAGTAGGGAAATCAAGCGCGCGCAGCTCCATATTGACCCCAATCTTCTCAAAATACTGTTTGATCAAGGCTGCCGTTTTTTCCCGTTCGGTTTTCCCAGTCGGCACTTCCAGCGTAAATGTCAGCTCTTTGCCGCCTTTTTCATAGATGCCTTTTCCGTTCTTCGCATATTCTGCTTCCTGGAGCAGCGCTTCCGCTTTCGCCGGATCATACGGATACTGAGGAACATCTGGATTATGGGACCAGTGATTCATTGGGAATATGTCGAATGATACTTTGCCGTATTCGCCCAAAATCGAGCCTACAATCGACTGCTTATCGATCGCGTGGGCCAAGGCTTGCCGCACTTTTTTATCCTGGAAATGCTCATTCAGCGCATTGAAGCCGATGTAGTACATGCTCAATTGATTGGCGACCTTCAGCTCTGCGTAATCAAGGGATTGGATGCTCGGAATCTCGGCGATCGGCACCGGGGCCACATCCACCTCGCGATTAATGAAAGCAGCAAGCATGGTATTGGTATCGCCGAAGCGTGCGACGATTTTGTCGAGCTTGGGAGCTCCCTTGAAGTACTCTTTATTGGCCTTCAGCTCAATGTACTGTCCCGATTCCCACTTGACGAACTGGAACGGACCGGTGCCGACAGGATTGCGGTTAAACTCGTGCTTCGCCCACTCCTTCGGCGAGACGTCTTTTAAGAGATGCTCCGGCACGATCCCGATAAATAATCCCGAGAGAAACGGCGCGAATTTTTCCGTCGTGGTAAAGGAAATTGTATGATCATCGATTACCTTGATCCCCGTCACTTCCTGCGCTTTGCCGTCACGCACCTCTTTTGCTCCTACTACCGGGGATACCCGCCAGTAACCGCCTGCATCATACTCGGGCTTCGCCAGCGAAGAAAAGGTAAAGGCGACATCCTTCGCCGTGAAGGGGGTTCCATCATGCCACTTCACGTTCTTTTGCAGATGAAAGGTATACGTTTTGCCGTCTTCGGATACATCCCACTTCTCAGCGAGGCTTCCGACCATTTTCAACTCTTTGTCCGGAATGACCAGGGAATCGAAAATCATGTGCGTGACAAACGTATCGGACGAAGTTGCCCAGATATGAGGATTGAGATTGCCCGGCTCGCTCTCCGAAGCGATGGTCAGACTTCCGCCTTCTGTTGGCGCAGCAGTCTCAGTCGGACTGGAAGGAGTCTGCGGCTGCGGACTGGATGTGGAAGAGCAGCCGGTCATCACGGCCAAGGCAGCCGCAAGGAGAAGAGCTAGAAAAGATCCTTTTTTCACCTGAATTACCCCCTAGTTTTTTGTCTTTGGATCAAGTGCATCGCGCAGACCGTCCCCGACCAGATTGATCGAGAGAATCGTCAGCAGAATGGCGATTCCCGGCGGCGCCCAAATCCACGGCTTGAACTGAAGCACCATGATCGACGTCGCATCCTGCAGCATGTTCCCCCAGCTCGGGATCGGCTGCTGCACGCCTACGCCCAAAAAGCTCAAGGCTGATTCCGTCAAGATGGCTTCCGCCGTTTGCAGCGTCGCCTGTACCGTGATCGGTGCCATGATATTTGGCAATACGTGCTTAAACACGATCACCAGATTGTTTTGTCCCAGTGCCCGAACCGCTTCGACATACTCCATCTCCCGGATCCGCAGCACCTCTCCCCGCACCAGCCGCGTCATCGTCGTCCAACTGACCAGACCGATAATGATCATGACGTTGTAGATGCTCGGTGTAAGCATGGTAGAGACCGAGATCACGAGGAAGAGAACCGGAAAACAGATCACGATGTCGGTAATGCGCATGATGATCGCGTCCACCCATTTTCCGTAGTACCCCGCCAGCAAGCCGAGGAGAACGCCGATGCAGGTAGAGATGGCGACGGCGACCAGCGCGACGCTCAAGGAAATCCGCCCTCCATAGATCAGCCGGCTGACGATATCCCGCCCCAGACTGTCCGTCCCGAGCCAATGCTCCCCGGACGGAGGTGCCATCACATTCAGCATCCCTGCCTCATTTTTTACCGAC
>DASQMM010000538.1:0-14525 GCA_035645495.1 Brevibacillus sp.
CGCCAGGTACGGCATGGATCAAGAAAAAGGTCAGGATGGAAACCCCGATCAGGGTTGGAATGACTTGAAGCAGTCGCTTCACAATGTATGCAAACAACTGGATGCCTCCTCACTTAAGAGGAGGAGGATGGTCATCCATCCCCCGCCTCATCCATTCGTTATTTTTTATCGGCGTCGCGCAGAATCAGCCGCTCTGTATTGGAACCGTACACACCCTCTACATTTTTGCGGACACCGATCGGTTGTTTCATTTCTACCAGGAAGATCCAAGGTGCTTCATCTTTGATGATTTGCAGCGCTTTTGCATAGATTTGTTTGCGCTCCTCTTCATTCGTTGTCTTCATCCCTTGATCGATCAAAGCATCAAGCTCTGCGTTGGAAAAGAGCGTACGGTTATTGCTTCCTTCCGTGGAGAAGTTCGGACGCAATCCCCAGTCGGCATCATTCGTCGGCACAGCCCAGCTTAAGAGGAAGAGATCGTAGCCAGAATTCGGATCGTCAATGGCTTCCTGATAAGCGCCCCATTCCCATTTGCGGAACTCTACGTTAAAGCCGACCGCCTGCAAATTGGCCTGGACAAACTCGGACAGCTGGCGATCCATCAAATAGCGCCCTTCAGGAGTCCAAAGCTTGATGGTCGTGCCTGGCTTGACCCCTGCTTCCGCCAGCAGCTGCTTGGCCTTTTCCGGATCGTACGGATACGTTCCGACTGGCGAATACCCCCATGTCAGTCCTGAAATCGCTGCTTCGGCTGGTTTGGCGTTGCCCATCATGATCTTGTTTACGATGGTTTCTTTGTCTACGGCATAGTTCAGTGCTTGGCGAACCTTCACATCATCGAATGGAGCTTTTTGCGTGTTCATCCCCATGTACAGATTGCGGTTGCTCGAGTACAGTTCGACTTTTACCTGATCGTTGTTTTTCAGACGTTCGATATCAGTGGCGGGAATCGGGAGAATCACATCTGCTTCGCCTGTTTCCAGCATCAGGCTGCGCGCCGCATTCTCGACTACCGGCTTGAACGTGATCGATTTTACTTTCGGCTTCTCGCCCCAGTAATTTGGATTGGCTTCCAGAACGAGCTTCTCGCCTGAAATCCACTCCTTGAATTGATAGGGCCCTGAACCAACTGGAGACTTCCCTACACCCTTCCCTTTTTCTGCGGTATTCTTCGGACTGTGAATTCCACCGTTCGGATGAGCCAGCGTAGCCAATAGCGGTGCGTACTGGAATTTCAACTGGAACGTCACTTTGTATTCGCTCTCCACGGATACGGATTCGATAAAGTCAGCAAAAAGAGAGCGTCTTTTCAGTTTGTTGTTTTTATCCAGAATTCGATCGAAGCTCGCTTTGACTGCTTCGGCGTTTACAGGCTCTCCGTCTTGGAACTTGGCTCCTTCCTGCAAGGTGAAGGTCCAGCTTTTTCCGTCTTCTGACATGCTCCATTCCTTGGCCAGTTCCGGGACGATCTTCATATCCTTGTCAAACGTGACGAGCTTGTCGTAGATCAGTTCGGTCGCATGCAGAGAAATTCCGTCTGATGCGTCTTGAGGATCCAGGCTGATCGGCTCAGAGCCTAATGCGACTACCAGATCCTTGGGACCTTCCGCAGCAGACTGATCTCCGCTGGAAGCGTTGTTTCCACAAGCTGAGAGAATCAACATAAGTGAAGCAATGGTAAGCGAAATCAGTTTTTTCAAACAAATCTCCCCCTGTTTATATTTGTCTATGGCAGCTTGTTGCTTTTGGCCGCCTTGAACTCCTCTTGAATCTCCTGCAGTACATCAGGCATTGTAATAAGATCATAGGCTGTCCCAGCAATGGCTTTTGCTGCCGTAATGACTGCGGCATGGCCGTCTGCGCTTTTGCCAGCCTCAACCCACTCTCTCGTATGATTGGAGACGCCGAACGGAACGAATGCCACGCGCAGGCATGCCCCTGGAACGCGATGCGTAACGGTGCTGAAATCGGTTGAGCCGGTGCTTTGCCGCGGGGGGGTAATTTCTCTGGCCTCAACCTGACGAGCATTTTCCAGCAACAGATCATTCAGACGCTGTACGTTCAGCTTGTTGTCCAAGGCTTTTCCTTCGTGGATGGTCAATTTCGCTCCCGTCGCCAATGCAGCTCCACGAGCAACGTTGTATACCCGCTCGACTACCGTGTTCAGATATTCACGATCAGCGGCTCTGACGAGGAATTTGGCCGCAGCCCGCTCCGGCACGATATTGGGTGCTGTTCCACCATCGGTAATTGTACCATGGATTTTTACATCGGATCGAACGTGCTCCCGCAAGTATTCAATTCCATTAAAAGTAAGAAGGACTGCATCCAATGCGCTAATTCCCTGCTCTGGCGAGACTGCAGCATGAGCCGCCTTTCCTTCGAAGACAAAATCCACCGAATTGATGGCAAGCGATTTGCCATCGACAGTGGTACGATCTCCGCCATGCATCATCAAGGCAGCATCCAGACCGTCGAATAGGCCGGCCTCTGCCATTGGCACCTTGCCGCTGGTCGTCTCTTCTGCCGGTGTCCCGAACACGATGATAGTAGCTGGCAAATCACCCAAATTGTTGCGCAGGGCGATCGCCGCACCGGTGATGGACGAAGCCTGCAGGTTGTGACCACAGCCATGTCCCAGTCCTTCCAACGCATCGTATTCGCATAACAAGCCAATGACAGGACCGCCCGGCTTGCTCGTATAGGTCGCCTTGAAAGCGGTGGGCAACCCCGCGATTTCCTTCTCCACTTGAAAGCCGTGTTCGGCCAATGTGCGAGTCAGTAGTTCTGCCGCTTTGAATTCCTGATGCCCAAGTTCAGGATTATCATGGATAAAGTCATTGATTCCGATGATCAGGTCCCGGGTTTGCTCAACTGTCGTGTAGATGTTTGCTTTCATTTGATTCACGTTATACCTCCATCGCTGTCTTCTGATTCCGACTGTGCTTCCTTTTGTTGGAAACGTTTTCAACTTGTATGATTGCCTTGGGGTTATGTTAAAGCTACTTGATTGCACTCCTTTCGTAAAATAGAAGACATTTATGGAATCCTTCAAAAATTTCTATTGTTCCGTCACCCTCATCAAAAAAGCCCCGTCATCCGACTGACGGGGTCGACAAAAAAGGGGCGATTCCCCGGTCACGTGGATGACCTTCCGGGAATGCCCCTTTGTTCTACTTATCGTTTTGGAAAACCGGGTTCGTACTGCTTGGGAATCTCGACCTCACCCGACAGCTCGCGGATGGCATGAATCGCCCAATACGGATCGTGCAGCATGCCGCGGCCTACCGCGATCAGATCTGCATCGCCATTCCCCAGTGTCGCTTCCGCCACGCGGGCATCGTCCAGTTTGCCCACTGCTATGACAGGAACCTCGAGAGCTTGGCGGATCGCACGAGCAAATGGCACCTGGTATCCTGGGTGAATACCTGGACGCCCGCGAGAGCCGATCGGTCCTTCTCCGCCGCTCGATACGTGGAAGATGTCAACCCCTGCTTCCTTATAACGGCGGCAAAGCTCGATACTATGCTCCAGACCGTAGCCTCCATCGACGTACTCTACTGCAGAGATCCGCATGATCAGCGGCATCTCTGCCGGAATGACCTTTTTGATCGCCGAAACGACCTCAACGCCGAACAATGCCAAGTCCTGTCCGTACTGATCGTCGCGCTTGTTGGTCAATGGGGATTGGAACTGGTGGATCAGGTAGCCGTGAGCACCATGAATCTCGATCGTGTCCACCCCTGCTTCTACCGCGCGCCGCGCAGATTCGGCAAACTTGACGACCATCTGCTGAACCTCTTCCGTCGTCAAAGCGCGCGGAGTTTTATACACATCACCTTGAAACCGAATCGGCGAAGAAGACACGGGAACCTCCGCATCCTCGGCTTTGCGGCCGGCGTGTGCGATCTGGATGCCAATCTTGGCTCCGTACTTATGTACTTCATTCACGATGCGGGCATAAGCAGGAATTTGCTCATCTGACCATAAGCCCAAATCTCTGTTGGAAATGCGGCCATCCGGCTCGACATCTGTCATTTCCATGATGATCAGACCAGCCCCGCCTACTGCCCTGGAGACGTAGTGAACAAAATGCCAGTCATTTGGAGTTCCATCCTGAGCATCCACCGAGTATTGGCACATCGGCGGCATGACCACGCGATTTTTTAGCGTAAGACCTTTGTACGAAAACGCAGAAGCTAACAACGCCATCTGTCCCACTCCTTCTTTTTTCCTTCATCATGCCAAAACGTTCCTGGTTGCGCAATCCCAAGCTGCACTTGCCCGACACTTGCAGATCATGAAAAAACGCCCGCAGATCAAGCTATCAGCTCCTACGGACGTTCTTCTACTATTAAGATAGGCTTTCCCGTTATCTACATCTTACTCCGGCATCTTTCCGGTATAATTCAACTGCGGACGAATAATCCGGTTGCTGCTTGCCTGCTCCAGAATGTGCGCACTCCAGCCGACCACACGGCTAACCGCAAAGGAAGGTGTGAACAGATCGTCTTCCAATCCCACTGCGCGCATCACAGCGGCAGCGAAAAATTCTACATTGGTATTCAGCTTGCGCCCAGGCTTGTACTCAGCCAGCAGCTTTAATCCCACCTGCTCGACATGTGTCGCCAGATCAAACCAGGGATCATCCCCCGAAAGTTGTTCCGCTACTACGCGCAAAGCGGTCGCCCGCGGGTCAATCGTCTTGTACACACGATGGCCAAAGCCCATCAGCCGCTCGCCATTTTCCAGCTTGTTGCGCAGCCATGGTTCCGCATTTTCCTTGGTGCCGATCGCTTCGATCATTTCCGTCACCTCGGATGGTGCGCCGCCATGCAAAGGCCCTTTCAATGTTCCGATCGCTCCGGTAATCGCCGAGATCAGGTCTGATTCCGTCGAGGTGACCACCCGGCCTGCAAAGGTAGAGGCATTCATCCCATGCTCCTGTGTCAGAATCAGGTATGCATCCAACGCGCGAACATGCGCATGGCTCGGTTCTGTTCCTTTTAGCATGTACAGGTAATTGGCGGTATGATCCAGCTCCGGATGGGGATCAAGCGGTTCGCGACCCTGCAGACAGGCGTAACGGAAGGCCACGATGGTCGGCATCTTGGCTGTTACCGAGATGACCTGCTCCAATGTTGGCGGCCAGCCATACGAGGCATTTCCGAGTGCCGACACTGCGGTGCGCAGTACACTCATCATATCGACATCTGCAGGAATCAAGCGAAGCATTCCTTTTACGTGCTCAGGGAGTTCACGATGCTGTTTGAGCTGATTCTTGAGCGCAGACAATTCCTGCTCGTTGGGGAGATGTCCGTACCACAGCAAGTGGGCAACTTCCTCGAAGGTATGATGAATCGCCAGATCGCGAGCCCAATACCCTCGATAAACCAATAAACCGTTTAACCCGTCTACCAGACTCAGGTCTGATTCCGCCACCGCGATGCCATCCAGCCCGATGGCCAACTGGAATTGTTTACTCATGAATCGCCACTCCTTTACGTTGCATCTTCTCTTTTCCTTTAGTATATCGATTACGTTTCATGATATGAAATAGAATAATTACAGAGTTTTGATTATCATTCACAATCGATATTTAATTCCTTCCCCCGTTAATGACCGGTGGCATAGGGGGATACAATCCTTGCAAAATCTCTTTGAAATCCTGTACAGGAGCAGATCCACCTCCCTTGGGCACGACCAGGTAGGAAGCGACGTTGGGTAATGTCAAACCCGGCGTCGGCAATTCAATAAAGCGATTCTCAAACAGATCCCGGGTCACTGCCGAACGAGGCAAAAACGATACGCCCAAGCCATCCTCAATAAATCGCTTGGTAATGTCGACTTGTGACACCGTCATTGTCCGCAGACTAAATCCGCGTTGGCGCAGCAGCAACAGCAGGTCATCCCAGTACCCCGGATGATTGTGGGTAAGAAGCCGCTTGGTTTGCAATTCCTGCTCCCAATCGGGCAGCGGCGCTTCCATGTCGCCTCCGTTATGCGGGACTGCAAATACGATAGGATCTTCGTACAACAGAAAGGTCGACAGATGAAACTCCCCTGGAACGATGCGGCTCAGACCCAGATCGGCTTGTCCGCTCTGCACCAACGGGCCAATATCGACAGATTCTGCGATCCGAATGGACAAATCTACATCTGGATACAGTTTGGTGAACCGATGCAACAGATGAGACAATCGAGCCCTGGCGATAATCGGCGAGACGGCAATTTGCAGCTTTTCCCGGTATCCCTGCCTCCACGCTTGCAAATCTTCCATACTATGATGCCATTGCTCCAGCAATCCTTTGGCATGGGGCAAGTATCGCCTGCCAGCCGCCGTCAATCGCACGCGCTTTCCTACCCGCTCAAACAGCGATATGCCCAATTCCTTTTCCAACTGCCGAATATGCTGACTGACGGTCGGCTGGGCGATAAAGAGAGCCTCCGCGGCCTGATGGAAATTTTCAGTCGTAGCCGCTACCAGAAACGTCTGCAGCACACGGAAATCCATATTATCTCCTCCTCCTGCCATGAGATGCACAGCGATGCTTTTTCCAACCAACATTGGCTCATTCCTATATCGGCAGAACCATGCTTTCTTGACACTGTTCGAGCGTTTTCGGCAAAAGCAGGACTCCATGACCGGGTAAAAAGGCACTTTTTTCCTATTTTCGAAAGGAATTGATTGGAAAATCATTTTCATCGCATTTCCATGTGTTACAATACAAAACTGAGTGCGTAAAATCCTGAGATGACTACGCACCGATTATTCTACAGCAGATAGAAGTAAAAAGGGGAGAAAGTGATGGAGACGACACCAAACGTCCAAACACCGCGTAAAAGCTCTAAGAAAACCATGCTGATCGTCGGGGCCGCAGTTGTAGTGGTACTCGGAGGATTAGGAACAGCCTTCGCCAAATTCGATTTGTTCAAAAGCGCCAAGACGATTTATTTGCAGTCTGAGGCTACAACGATGGCCAAATTTTCCAGCGACGTTTCACAGAAGTATTCCGAGTATGAAGCTTACATGAAGCCATATATGGAAAAACCTGTTCATACGACAACCGAGGTCAGCGACATCACCATCGATGCAGACATTCCAGACCCGGAAACCGGCAAGGCTCTTGACCTGATCAAAAGCGCCAAATTCGTCATTAACAGCAATGTTGACGAGCAAAAAAAGCAGCAGTCCGGCAATATCGAGCTTCATTTGAAGGAGAAAAAACTGGCTACTGTTGAGTACTTCCTGAATGATTCGCTGTTCGGCTTCCGACTGCCCGAGTTTTACAGCAAATACGGCTATATGGATCTCAAGGACCGCGATGTGATCAAGCAGCAGTTCGGCGAAGAGCTGCCTAAGCGCTTCCTCACTTATAGCGACCTGTACCAAGCTGTACAAGTAAAGGAAGATGAGGTAAAAAGCATTCTCACACCTTATGCTTTGCTGTACGCCGACAGCTTGAAGGAAAGCCAGATCAGCATGAAGAAAGATGTGACCTTCAACGAGGAAGGCTTCCAGTCAAATGTAAGTGAAGTGACCATTACCTTCACACCGGAGGAAGCATCCAGCCTGCTGACGCAAATTGCGGAAAAAGCACAAAAGGACGAGAAACTGTTTGACCTGATCTACTCCCGCTACAATAACGTGACGACTTTGCTGAACGACTCCGGCTACCAATTAGAAGGTGTGCTGTCTCGCGAAGAATTCAAGAAATCGTTTGATAAAACCTTCACCGACATGATCGAAGAGGTCAAGGTAGACGGCAAACAAACGGATGAAACATTGAAAATGATCGTCCAAATCGACGCAGACCATCAAATCATCTCTCGCAAGGTTCTCGTAGCCAACGAGAAAGAACAAAAAGAAAATCTCTTCTGGAAAAGTATTTCTTACCAGAACGGTGCGGATACCTACAATCTGTACAGCCTGATCAATCCGGAAAATCCAGATGAAACCGAATTGACTTTCTCCTATAAAGGAAAAGAAGAAAAAGGAAAAACGAACGGCACTGTGAGCTTCTTTGTCAAAGATGATGCCACACCTGTCGTGGATGTAAAAACAACCTTCGAAACCACAAAGCAAGATAAGAAGGAAGACGGCATCTATGATTTCAACATTACCGTCCTGGATGAAGAAATCATGGAAAATATCACCTTGTCTGGAAAAGTCACGTCTAGCATGACAAAGACAGATACAGGCCGTGAGTCGAATGCTGACCTCAAAATCAACTTCGACCAAACCGAGCCGGATATGCCACGCAGCATCAGCATGAAGCTGAAAGCGACAGAGGAATACGGGAAGCCGTTGGAAATCCCTCAAGTAAATGAGAGCAACGGCATCAACCTGGCAAAAATAAACGACATGCAAATGATGGAAATCCAGCAGGAAGTAGAAGTCTCCCTGCAAAAATTCATGCAGGAAAACGCTGAGCTGGTACAAGAATTTATGGCGCCGTAAGCAAAACTTGGCACATGAAAAAAGGATGCGGGGATTTGTTCCCGTGTCCTTTTTGTGTATCTCAGCCTAGAAGCTGCATATAGGATTCCGGGTTCAGCTTCTCTCCTTCGATCACCATGGCGACCATCCCTTCCTCACTGCCGGACTCGTGCCCTTCTCCCGCTTCCCAAAAGGCAGCTTGCCCTGCGCTGATGGGGACAGGCTTAGAATCGTCCTTTCCCCGTACCCAGCCCTCCCCCTCTACGACGAGAAAAAGCTGATCGACCGAATGGGTTTCTATCTTCCTATTAGACTTTGAAGCGCCCAATTCCTTTTTCAAGCTCTTCCGCCAGACGGGTAAGCGAAGCGGCATAAGTGTAGATTTCCTCCATCGAAGCAAGCTGCTCCTGAGCCGCTGCCGAGACGTCGAGCGTACGAGAGACCGCGTTTTGGGTCACTTCTGCCACTGTGTGCATGGCTTGTGCTACCTTGTCCGTACTGTCCGTCAAGGATCGGGAGGCCGCAGATACATCCTGCACCTGTGAAGCGACGCCGTCGACCGCCTCGCGGATGTTTGAGAACACATCCCCTGCCCGTGTCACGCCCTGAATTCCCGCCGTAACTTCTTCCTGCCCGGAATTCATGGTAGCAACTGCTTCTACCGTCTCATTTCGAATCATCTCGACAAGCTGCGTGATTTCCCGTGCCGAATTGGAGGATTGCTCCGCAAGCTTGCGGACTTCATCCGCCACGACAGCAAATCCTCTGCCATGCTCTCCAGCTCGAGCAGCTTCAATCGCTGCATTCAGCGCCAAAAGATTGGTCTGAGCGGCAATTTCCGTGATGACATGAACGATTTGACCGATTTGCTGGGAACGATCTCCCAATCTTCCCACCAACTTTGACAGATGTGTCATCGTCTCTCCGATATGGCTCATCTGGCTGACCGCTTGCTGTACTGTCACATTCCCGTCAGCCGCCAACTCCGAGGTCTGAACCGCCGTACTGGTCACATGCTCCGCCCGTGTCGCAATCTGGCTGATCCCCGAAGTCATCTGGTCGACCTCGTTGTGGCTTACTTGTACATTTTTTGCTTGAATTTCCGTACCTTCCGCCAGGCTTTGCATGGTCGCCGAGATTTGCTCGGTCGCCCTGCTGGTTTGTTCTGAGCTAGCAGAGAGCTGTTCCGCTGCAGCCGCGACCTGCTGGGCATTTCCCCTGATTTGCAGGATCATTTCCCGCAGATTGCGCAACATCTGGTTAAAGGAGACAGCCAACATGCCGATTTCATCCTTGGAAGACACCTTCAGTTCACGGGTTAGATCTCCTTCGCCCTCCGCGATATCACGCATTTGTTTATTGACCCGATGCAGCGGTATGACGATGGAGCGAACCAAATACAGGCCAATCAGGATTGAAAACAAGATACTGACGATACCGGTGACGAGTTGGACTTGTTTTGCCATCTCCACTTGCTCGGCTTGCTCGAGCTCGCTTGCGCCCATTGCAGCCATGGCCGCCTCCATCATTGCCGCTACGCCCTCGTTCAGTTCCAGTCTGGCCAATCGTTCATCTCCAAAGTGAAGCAATTGGGCTTCTTTTTGCTCACCGCGCTCCCACAGTTTTATCACTAACCCGCTTTGATCCATATACGTGCGGTACAATTTTTTGATGTTATGCAAGGCTTCTTTCTCACTGGCGCTAAAATGCTGCGAACCAGTCAGCTTTTGAAACAAGGCTTCCAAACGTTCTTCCTTGGCTACCATTCCTTCCATGTACTGAGATTCGCCTGTCAGCAGGTAGCCGCGTTCATCATTGTTGCGCCCCGTCATGACAAATTGAATCTCGCGCAAATCGGTCAATGCCTTCGCATTACCGACCATCTGCTGATACGATTTGGCGACCTTGTCATTTTGGAAGTAGATGTACGCGGAAGAACTGATCACCACAAGTAAAAGTACGCCAAATGCCAACAAAAATTTGGTCCTTAGTTTCACAAAGATGCCCCCTCACATGATGTCTGAACCTTCTACTGTTATGGATACATTCTCATTTCCCCCTTTTTCCCGGTTCTTTTCTTCCTTAAACCTTCATCAACGCGCAAAAAAACGCTCCCTACCCAAAAGCGGGCAAGGAACGCTGTTTGCTTAGCGTTTCTCAATAATTTTGTCGATCAAGCCATAGGCAAGTGCTTCTTCGGCAGAGAGGAAGAAGTCCCGATCCGAGTCACGATCGATCTGCTCGATGCTTTTTCCAGTACGTTCGGCAATAATCCGATTGATCATTTGCCTCGTTTTGATAATCCGCTCCGCCGCGATCTTCATATCACTCGCCTGTCCCTGGCTGCCTCCCGAAGGCTGATGCAGCATCACTTCGGCATTTGGCAGGGCAAACCGCTTTCCAGGCGCACCTGACAGCAACAGCATCGCTCCCATCGAGGCAGCCATACCGGTGCAAATCGTGGATACGTCGGGCCCAATGAAATTCATTGTGTCGATAACAGCCATTCCCGCTGTGATAGACCCCCCCGGAGAATTGATATAGAGATGAATATCCTTCTTCGGGTCCTCTGCTGTCAAAAAGAGAAGCTGCGCTACTACCGCGTTGGCGATCTGATCATCGATGACACTGCCGACAAATATGATTCTGTCTTTGAGCAACCGGGAGTAAATATCGTACGAACGCTCGCCATAGCTGGTTTGCTCTACGACCATGGGGATAAGGTTCACAGGCCAATCCTCCTTTGAGATCTTTTCATTTCCACTCGATTAAGCGGCCATCCGCATGAACAGAGCTTGAGGCGATGCGGCCGAACGCGTCGCCCGTGTGAATCCTGAGGACACTTGCGTCACAATGGCTGGATTATGTGCAGGGCCGATTTCCCATCTGCTCACGGTCGCTTCCTGCGAAGCTTGCCCGCGCCACTCCCGGCTTGCGGGAAACGGAATGACTTGACCTGTCTGCTCGCTTTTCCCCTCCCAGACGATGACGGGTTGGGACTGGTTTGGTGCTGATGCTTCTGCCTTCATTTTTCCTCGCCTCCTTCATTGGGGTACACGGCCAGGATCACCTGGTAGGTTTCCTGCCCTTTCGCGGCGGTCTGATACTTGCTCACTAGCTGCTTCACCAATTGCATGTACTCGTCGACAAAAGCGCTGCGGTCCTCGGCGCTGGCAAGTTGAATCCGCGCATCCAGGGTAGCGCTCGGTATCTCTTCTTCTTGATCCGAGCGTTCCATCAACTGGAGAGCATCGCGCTTGATCCGCTCCGCCGTATGGACCAGATGAGCCAGCGAGCCTTGATCCTTCATCTGCTGCACCGTGTTGCCTGCCCAGTTCAGTCCTTCCGACAAGACGTACGTCCGGGCGATCGCCACATACAGCACTTCCACCAGATTGCGTACCTGCCGGCTGCCGACTCTGCGGACCAAGCCCACTTTTTCCAAGGCCTTCAGATGATAGTTAATTCGTTGCGGGATCTCCTGGATACTGCGTGCCACTTCTGCCGCAGAAGCGGGTTCAGCGAGGCGACTCAAAATCTCCGCCCGAAGCGGATTCAACAGCGCCATCGCCTGCTCCGGCGTCTCGACTACATAAGTCTCTAACTGCGCTTGCTCCACATCAACACCTCATGACATTAATCATTTACGTAAAAACAGTTTATTACGTGAGATTGCATTTGTCAAATGATGGATGAACCCAAACTTTTCAATTGCTCGCAAAGGGAAACAGGAGTACAATGTAGCATACCGAGGAGGTGAGATAATCGTCATGGAAGAATTGTTATTCTTGTTTTCAGTAGACGATTTCTTTGCCTTGCTTGCCATTTTGGTGGGTGGGTTGGCATCTGCGTTCTATTTTCGGCGATATGTCTATCCGCACAAGCATCCCGCCGGCTTCTTGAACGCAAGAGTTGATTATCGACCATCCATCCATCCCGGGTCGGTGGAAACCTATCCGATGGAGGCAAGGCAGGCGCTGCACTTCCGGCTGCTCCGACGTATGCAGCGTTTTGACGGCGATTCTGATACATACGCGATCCTTTTGGCTTGATTCTCTAAGCGTAAAACCAAAAGGAGGATGATCGTATGATCGCCACATATATCGGAGAAGCGTTGCTTTACCTTGTCGGGCTCCCCATTTTCGCTTACCAGACAGTAGAGGGATTGCACGCTTTGGCTGACGCTTTTGTTCAAATGTCCGAGTTTATCGACTGGAAATAAAGATTTCCATACTACAAAAGCCTGACCTCATAGGGTCAGGCTTTTTCTGTGCTCACGCATCTGTCTGTCAGGTTGTCTCGATACGGTCCCCTCGCGTCGGCGGAGTCGAAATGACGAGAAATTCCACATCGTCAAAACGTTCATTCTTCATCTGGTGCCAGACGCCTGGTGGCACCTCTGCGCCTTCCTGCTCACGTAGGACCAGACGAGCCCCGTCTACCTCCAGGCTTGCCTCGCCCGATAATACAAAAAAGAATTGCCGGGCTCGTGTATGGTAATGGCGCACTTCCTCCGTTTTGCCTGGCATCCGCTCATGGATGACGCTCAAATTATCCCCCTTGACCAAATGCCATCCATCGCACGAAGCGCCCCAATTGTAATGCTCCGCACTTCTATTGCTGATCTTTTGCGGGCGAAATGGTTCCTGGCGCGGTATTGCCTGTACGGGCTGGACGGGCTGCCCCTGCGGTGGCTCGGCAGCTGACGCGGCTGCAGTCGCTGTCGCCCGCGGCTGGAAGCCTTTAAAGCGGCTGCCCTGGTATGCCAGCAATCCCGTCTCTCCTTCCCTGCACGCCCCGTATTGCGTTCCGCTCACCACGAACTCCACCCGCTCCCGGGAAGACATCTCGAAAGTAATGTAATAAGTCGTACTAGCACTCGTATTATTCGAGCCTCCCCAGACTTTCATCCGCTTGCTGATGACAGTCACTTCATCCTGCCGCAGCTCAGCAGCGTTATTGCTCATCCAGGTGCTCAAGCCTCGGATGACAACAAAAAGGATACCCCCTATTACAACCAATGGAATGATGGTGGACATCAAACCAAAAAGCGAAAAGCCGAAGCCCCCGGGATAACCGAACTCGTACATCCGCCTCTCCTCCTACCCTATGGATCCCCATGTTTTACTCCCATAGTAACACAGACCTGGCTGAATAACCCAATCGTAGCAACTTCAATTGAGATATGATTTGATGTTTTTCGACTTTTTATTTACATTCTGAAATAGGCGTGTTACACTAAAAAAGTGAAGGAAAATGAATATTGTTTTCACAACTGGAGGAGCCTGTCACCATAGGGTTCTTTTTGTCTTTTTTTGCGGACGAAAAGGAACCTTACAGACAGGTTCCTTTTTTTATCCATTTTCAACGAAGGGGGATCCATATGCTTCTTATTTTGCAGTTGGCCATCATCTTGTTTGCATCCAAAATAGCCGGTGAACTCAGTGTAAGGCTTGGCCAACCGTCCGTATTGGGCAAATTGCTTGTCGGGGTCATCTTAGGTCCGACTGTTCTAGGGGTTGTAACGAACTCCGATATCTTAAAGGAAATCAGCAACATCGGGGTCATTCTCCTCATGTTTGTCGCTGGCTTGGAAACAGATGTAAACGAATTCAAACGCTCGGCTAAAGCCGCCACCAACGTAGGGGTTGCCGGAATCCTCGCACCTCTTGGCCTCGGCTATGTAGCTGGGATGCTCATGGGCATGCACGCTTTTGAGTCCATCTTCCTGGGGCTCTTGTTGTCTGCCACCAGCGTCAGCATTTCTGTACAAACCCTAAAAGAGTTGGATCAATTAAAATCGAAAGAAGGCTCTACCATTATGGGGGCCGCTGTCATTGACGACATCCTGGTCATTCTCGGACTGGCATTCCTGATGAGCTTTGCCGGCGGAGACGTCAATCTGGGCATGGTAGTCCTGAAAAAGGTCATTTTCTTCGGCGCGATCATTCTGCTCTCCTGGAAAGTCGTTCCTTGGTTCCTGAAGCGCTTCGCTCCGCTGCAAGTCACCGAGACCGTTTTAACGGGAGGATTGATTCTCTGCTTCCTGTTTGCTTACTTCGCAGAATACACGGGTGTAGCCGCC
>DASQMM010000539.1:0-1720 GCA_035645495.1 Brevibacillus sp.
CAGGTCCTCCCGGGAAATCTTCACATCAGGCAAAAATTTATTCGCTGATCTTCGCATGCGGATGAGGCTGGAAAAGTTGTTCATAGGCTGCACTTCCTCTCAAACCAATTCGTTGTTCTTATCTTAAATTTGTGATTTCTAACAAACGACATCTTAAATTTGAGATAATTGTATGCCAGACTCTTCCGGTTGTCAACACCTAAGATCAACCGTTTACCTGTCCGATGGACCCGGTTTCCACCCGACTTCCTGCGACCATGTATGAGCCTTCTGAATGATATCCCACACGATTGGTCCTTTTCCTTCTACATACTTCGAGCGTTCATTCTTGTACAGCGCCATCAATTGATGCTTCTCCTGGGCATATCGCAAGCAATCAACAGGGTGTACTCGCAAATAATCTCGAAAGAGCAGCGTGATTTGTTCGGAAAAACTCCCGGCTTGCCTTACATGAATATGCGTTCTGCGCGTGCCGGGAAGCTCCCGAAAATACCTTTTGGTCTTGTCCGGGTTTTCTTCCCGAAAGACGAATCCGACTTCTTCCATCTTGTGTTTATAGGCTGACAAATCTTCCATATCCGCTACGGAGATCTGGATATCAATAATCGGCTTTGCATCCAAACCTACGATGGAAGTAGATCCGACATGATCGACCCGAATCGCCAGATCCCCTAATGAGGTTCTCAATGTTGAAGCGACATCATGGAAAAGACGCTTCCATTCAGGATCGTATTTTGAAATTCTCCATTGATTCATCTTGGCTTTCTCCTTTACATGACGATGCGAGCATAATAGGATGAAAAAACTCTCAGCCCTGTCATAACTGGCAGGCTGAGAGTTTTTCCATATTCGTTTACCACAAGCTGGATCTCACATCCAGAGTTTATTGACGTGAACCATCGCCTGCTCGAGCCGTTCTTGGTAATTTCCCGAAATGCTGTGATAACGCACTCCAAACTCCTCCAGCAATTCCTTCAATAGTCGATTGTTCTCTTGCCTCACCTGCTCTTCGCCGAAGGAACGGGTGCCATCATCGACCCATTCCACATCCGGTTCCAAAAACAGCCATAGATCGTATTGCTGCAACCGTGCGATCTCATCCAGAATCGGCTGTCTTTTACCCACGTAAAGCTTGGAAAAATACTGCGTCACAATTGCTTCCGTATCGATGAACAGGACCTTGTTGGCTTTGGCTCCCTGCACCTTTTCGTGATATTTGTGTTCAAAGGCGATCTCGGGATAATCCTCTGGAAGCGTAATATCTTCACAGTTGCCCAACCGCTCGTAGTACGTCCGCCCCCATTCCTCCACGTAGGTCGTGTTGTACAGGTTGGCGAGATTGCGCACCAGCGTGGATTTTCCGCAGCTCTCCGTCCCTACCACGACCACCTTTTTCACAAAGTGGGGCTGGACGATCGCGGGCAGCATGTTCCAATGCTTCAGGACGCCTTCCTTGCGCAGCATGGAGCCGGAGATGGGGTAGACTTCCCTTTTCGGGTCGATCAGGATGTGCTGTGCATCTGGATATAACTCCCTAAAAATAGGCGTGTACGCAGTCTCGGAGCTGAATACCGCATCCAGCGGTTTGCCAATCGCAGCCAGAATCCCTTGGGCGCCGATGTGCCAATCGGCCATCTGCCCCGTCTCGGGCTGGTGTACGGCATGGACGTGAACATGCGGCATCTCTTTCGTCAATTGCGTCCACCAGCGCAGGCGGACC
>DASQMM010000540.1:0-2504 GCA_035645495.1 Brevibacillus sp.
TCACCCAAGCTGTGTCCAGCCACAAAATCCGGAGTAAAGTCAGGACGCTGCTCCCGAAACGCAGCCAGGACCGCGATGCTCGCTGTCAAGATTGCAGGCTGTGTATTGGCTGTCAATTTCAGTTCTTCTTCTGGTCCTTGAAAGCAAAGCCCGGACAAGGAAAAACCAAGCGCTTCATCCGCCTGCTGGAAAATGGAACGGGCCGCTTCTGATTGTTCTGACAGAGCCTGCCCCATCCCCACAAACTGCGATCCCTGTCCCGGGAACACGAACGCTACTTTTCCCATTTACTCGTCGCTCCCTTCTGCTGGGGTTGTGCACCATTTCAAGAGAGTCGCTCCCCAAGTCAAACCTCCGCCGAACCCGACGAGGATGAGGTTGTCGCCTTCTTTTACTCTACCTTCTGCAATCGCTTCATCCAGCGCTACCGGGATGGACGCAGAGGACATGTTGCCATAGCGGTCGAGGTTGATCGCTACTTTTTCTTCCGACAACCCAAATCGCTGAACGGCAGAATCGATAATGCGTTTGTTCGCCTGATGAGGCACCAAGAGGTCGATTTCATCCCGTGCTACACCTGCTTTGGAGAGAACCGCTTCCGTCGCGGAATTCATCACGCGAACCGCAAATTTGAATACTTCGCCGCCCGCCATGGAGAGGTAGTGAAGATTTTTCTCCACGGATTCATTCGAAGCAGGGATGCGAGACCCGCCAGCTGGCAGGCAGAGCAAGGAACCGCCAGAACCATCTGCTCCGAGCTCGAACGATTGGAAGCCATAGCCCTCTTTTACCTGGCCGAGAACCGCTGCTCCAGCCCCGTCGCCAAACAGGACGCAGGTATTGCGATCCTTGTAGTTCGTAATTTTCGAGAGTGTTTCGACACCGACGACGAGTACGTATTTGTGCAAGCCATTGGCGATAAATTGAGTGGCTGTCGTAATGCCGTACAAAAACCCGGTGCACGCCGCAGACAGATCCATCGCTGCTGCCTTGGTCGCACCCAGTTTGTCTTGCAACAGGCAGGCCGTGGACGGGAAGCTCATATCTGGAGTGACCGTCGCCACGATGATCATATCCAGCTGCTCTGCGCTGATGTTTGCCTTTTCCAAAGCGCGTTTGGCCGCCTCATAGGCCAAGTCAGAGGAGGCTTGCTCGGGAGCACAGATCCGCCGCTCGCGAATTCCGGTGCGCGATACGATCCATTCGTCCGAGGTATCCACCATTTTCTCCAAATCAAAGTTGGACAACACCCGCTCCGGGGTATACGAACCAGTACCCAATATGCCAACAGAACGCAAACCCTTCATCTGCCTCACTCGCTTTCTTCCGTGCTTGATTTTAGTGCTTGCTGAATCACGACGTTTACATCCTTTTGGACATAACGCGCCGCGACTAGAATCGCGTTTTTGATCGCTTTTTCACCCGAAGACCCATGCGCCTTGATCACAGGACTTCCCAATCCGAGCAACGGCGCGCCGCCGTATTCTGCGTAATCCATTCTCTTTTTAAAACGGAGCAATCCCGGCTTGAGTATGGCCGCCCCTACTTTATTTATCAGGCTGGAAGTAAACTCCTGCTTCAATTCGGAGAAGATTGTGGTGGCCGCACCTTCCAGCGATTTGAGCAGCACATTGCCGACAAATCCGTCGCAGACCAGGACGTCGCAAGCCCCATCCATGACATCCCTTGCCTCCACATTGCCGACAAAATGCAAATCCGATGCTTTCAGAAGAGGATAGACGTGTTTGGTCAAATCATTGCCTTTTCCTTCTTCCGTACCGACGTTGAGCAAACCGACGGTCGGGCGCTCAAAGCCGAGCACTTTTTCTGCATACAAGCTACCCATGACCGCATATTGCAGCAGGTGAGAGGGTTTGGCATCCATATTGGCACCCACGTCCAATGTCAGCGTCACCCTCCCTTTGCGGTTGGGAATATATGCAGCGAGTGCCGGGCGTTCAATGCCCTCCATCCGCTTGGCGTACAACATTCCTGCCGTCATCAAGGCGCCTGTGTTCCCAGCCGAGATGGCAGCATCTACTTTCTTTTCGCTCGCGAGGTTCATGGCGACGACCATCGAAGCATCCTTTTTTCTGCGAACGGCTCGCACCGGTTCTTCATCCGCCCCGATTACCTCTGAAGCATGGACAATCTCCAAGTTGGCCGGCAGCTGCCCCGGCACATGACTTCGAATCGCCTGCTCATCTCCCACCAGGACTACGGTAATGTCCGGATTTTCTTTCGTGACGGCCAAGGCCCCCAAAACATTGCTGCGAGGTGCCAGGTCTCCGCCCATTGCATCTAGTGCAATTCGCAATCGTGTCCCCTCCTCTTCTGTCCTACCCTGCTGAAGTGACATCCGTCATCCCCACTACGCGGAACGTGGCGGTAAATACCAGTTCCCCTTGCACTTTCGTCTCGACCCTTACCTTGCATTCGTCACCGTCGCGGCTCCGTACAGTCGCCTTGGCCACCAGCTTTTCCCCCAGCCTGGCAGGCCGAAC
>DASQMM010000541.1:0-6794 GCA_035645495.1 Brevibacillus sp.
CGGGATGTCCGCTCGTTTTCGGCGAATGAGCTGGCGAAAAAACAGGGCTATGTCCCACAGCACTCGTCCTTTGGCTTCCCTCTGACGGTGATGGAGACCATTCTTTTGGGACGAAAACCGTATATCAAGTGGGGCATTACGGCAAAAGACATGCAAATCGTTGCTGACATCATGGAAAAGCTGCAGCTTACGGCCATGAGCGAACGGTTTCTCGATGAATTGAGCGGTGGAGAAAGACAGAAGGTGCTCATTGCACGCGCGCTGGCCCAGGAGCCGGAGGTTTTGCTGTTGGACGAACCCACCTCCGCTCTGGATATCCGGCATCAGCTGGAGGTACTGGAGCTGGTTCGGGAGCTGGCGCATCAGCAGCAGGTGCTGGTCATCCTGATTCTGCACGACCTGGAGCTGGCTGCCAGGTACTCGGATTGCATCTATCTATTGAAGGACGGCAAAATCTTTGCTTCCGGCAGTCCGGATGATGTCTGCACACCGTCCCATCTCGAGCAGGTCTACGGTGTACAGGTCGAGATCGCGCCAAGCAGCTACGGGTTGAAAATGACCGCCATTCGCCCTGTCAGTAGATAAAGAAAGGGGAGAAACCAAATGTACCATGGAGTGAGATTATCGCTGGATTCCAAAGCTCGTTGGCTCGAAGGAATGAAAAATTGGGATGGGAAACTTCCGCCGCGCATGACGGACGACGCGTTGGAAGAGAAGTTCTGGAACCAATTTTTACAGGAGAAATCGAACCGTCCCGAACCGGAAGACCATGTGGCTGACATCTGCGAGGAGCTGCTTGCATTGATTCAACCCGAAGATGAGGTGCTGGAAATAGGGCCGGGGTGGGGGAATTATACGTTTGCCGCAGCCAGCAAAGCATCCTCCCTCACTTGTGTGGACAGCTCCGCCAGCGTGCTGAATTTTCTAGAGAAGGAAGCCCAGGTTAAAGGCTTGTCCAACATGAGCTTTGTCCATGCCAAATGGGAAGGATATGAATCTCCCAAGACCTATGATGTAGTGTTTGGGGTGAATTGCTATTACCGGATGCAGGAGATCGACCAGGCATTGCTGCATATGAACAATACAGCGCGCCGTCTCGCTGTGGTCGGTTTGACCAGCGGACCGGAAAAGCCGCATTACTGGGAGATTTACGAGAAGCTCGGATACCGCATCCGCTTTGCCAGAAGAGATTATATTCATGTAACCAACTTGCTGTACGAGCTGGGGATTGATGTAAATTGCAAGATTCTCGATCTCCAAAAGACACATCTGTACGAGTCTGAGGAAGAATTTGTTGATCATAATCTTCGCGCGATTATGGAGACCGAGTACGACAGGGAGGAAGTAGAAGCGATTTTGCGCAAGTACCTGGTGTGGATCGACGGCAAGCCTGCGTATGTACATCGATTTAAGGCCGCTTTGTTATATTGGAAGCCGGAGAGAAAAATTTTCCCTTCATAATCTTGCTCATCCATTCAAAAATGCGTACAGACAACAGTCATCGAGGGTATACTTTCCGTGGAATGGGAATTGAAATGAATCCACCATGGAGGTGTACGCTTGATGAAAAAGAAACCCGTGTCCACGATATTCTGGACGCTGCTGTCAGTGGAGGACTGGAGCCTCTATATAGCTGCGACTTCAAAAGGACTCTGTTATGTCGGCTCTCCCAATCAGCCCTTAGACGATTCCTGGGTGAAACAGCACTTTTTGTCTGGCGAGCTTGTACAGGATGATGAGGCCATGCGACCGTATGCGACAGAACTTCACGAGTATTTCCAAGGCTTGCGCAACAGCTTTACCATCCAGTTGGATTGGCACGGCACTCCGTTTCAGCGAGAGGTGTGGAACGCGCTTTGCGAGATTCCGTACGGGGAGACCCGGTCTTACACAGAGATCGCCGAACGAATCGACAAAAAAGCGGCGGTACGAGCAGTAGGCGCAGCAATCGGGGCCAATCCGCTGCTCATCACCGTCCCCTGTCACCGGGTAATTGGAAAAAATGGCTCCCTCACCGGCTACCGGGGCGGCCTGGAGATGAAAAAGAAGCTGCTGCAATGGGAGCAGGAGTGTTCCCGGGAGGAAAGGAGCCGGCAACATGCCTGAGCGACTGGCGACAAAACTGGCTGCATGGGATTGGGACATGCTGCAAAAAACGCTGGATGAACAGGGATTTGCCAAGATTCCCTCCTTGTTGGACCAGGAGCAATGCGCCGATTTGATCCGCGGTTATGAGGAGCCTGCTCATTTCCGCGCTACCATCGATATGGCAAGATATCGCTTCGGAGTAGGCGAGTACCGCTACTATCAGGCGCCTTTGCCCGGCCTTCTGCAAAATCTTCGCGAGAGCTTGTATCCGGAGCTGGCGAAAACAGCCAATCGCTGGCGTGAGCAGCTTGGGCAGGAAGCGATCTACCCGTCCGCATTGTCCGCCTTTTTGGAGCATTGCCACCAACAGGGGCAGACACGTTCTACCCCGTTGATCTTGAGATACGAAGCGGGCGGCTACAACTGTTTGCATCAGGATCTGTACGGCAACGTCTATTTTCCCTTCCAGGTCGTGTTTGCCCTCAATCAAAAGGGAGACGATTATACCGGAGGGGAATTTCTTCTCGTCGAGCAGCGTCCACGAATGCAAAGCCGGGGGCATGTGATTACCCTGGACCAAGGAGAAGGGCTTATCTTTCCTACTAATCATCGGCCCGTGCAGGGAACGCGCGGTTTCTACAAGGCCACGCTTCGTCACGGCGTCAGCACGGTCACATCAGGGCTTCGCTACACGTTGGGGATCATTTTTCATGATGCCAAGTGAAATCAGCTGTAATATTCGTGAAGGCAGTCCGTCAAAACTGATAGAGAGTCATAGTGGAAGGCTCATCCCAACCAACCGAGGGAGTGATCAACATGAAGATTCGATTTGCAGGAGTATGGGCAGCCATTTTTACTCTCGTTTTGAGTTTGCTGGTGGGAGGGTGCCAGATGTCCACGGAGGAAAGCCAAAGCGGCGACGTACAGACGACGCAACCAGCTACAGCCCCGAGTACCGAACCCCCGCAACAAACGGATAGCCAAACGCCTTCATCAGAAGAGACACAGCCTGACCAAAAGAAAGTTACAGCTGTTCGACTCGCCGACTTTTCCACTGGCTGGGTCGGTGGAGAGGGCTGGATTGCCAAAACAGAGGATGCCGGGAAGAACTGGCAGGTGCAGCAGCAAGTAGATGGCACCGTCAGCCAATTGTTTGCGCTCAACTCACAGGAAGCTTGGGCTGCCGTTTCCGCGGATGAGACAACAGCCGAGGAACGTCTGCTACTTCATACGACCAACGGCGGGAAAGAATGGACTTCTGCCGGGAAAGTGCCGGGTAATGGATTTTTCCACTTCGTCTCCAAAGAGGAGGCGTTTAGCGGAAATTGGCGGACGACGGACGGCGGAAAGACGTGGAGCAAGCTGTCGATTCCGGAGCATGTCATAGGAGAGACGTATTTTCACGATAAGCAAAATGGGTGGGCAGTCACCCAGGAACAGAAGACCGCTCAAGTGAAGCGGACCGTCGACGGGGGCAAGAGCTGGAAAACCGTGATGTCCCGTGAAACGGTAGAACCCCCTGTGAATGCCATCATCCGTTCAGCGGGGCCAGAAGATGCTTGGGTTGAATGGATTGGCGGTACAGGGATGACACAGACCTCATACTCGCTGTTTCATACTGCAAATGGCGGCGACAAGTGGCAGGTCGTGATCGCGAAGTCCTCTGCAGGAGGAGGTCCCGCTCCTGGGTTCCCGGCAGATTATCGCGAGGGACCGTCACTAGGCGGATCGAGTCCGGGTCCTTTTTACGTTGTAGACACGAAGGTTGCCTTCCTGGGGGAACAATGCATGGCCTGCGATGTGCCCAATACGATCGGCTGGACGAAGGACGGCGGGAAAACGTTGGGGAAATCGGACCAGAAGTTCAGTGGCTTCGGCCCGATGTTCTTGGCCTTTGCTGACGCCCAAAAAGGCTGGCTGATTACAACAGATGCGAGCGAGCCTTCTGTTTTGTACACGACTTCCGACGGTGGCAAGCAATGGACGAAGGTACATGAGTTTCGCTAATTTATAGGAAAAGGAAAAAGCGTTCGGAATGGAGAGAAAGCGCCGTCTCCATTGCGGGCGCTTTTTCGTTTTCAGCTGTTTTTCGCTGATTGACAATATCCAAAACTCATGTTTTATAATACGTATATTCAAAAAATCAAATATTCAATAATATTAAAGAAGAAGGGATACTTTGTGAAGACATCATGGGGGAGATTCTCGGGGTATTCGTTCCAATCACTGCGAGAGGATTTGCTGGCGGGTCTCGCTTTCAGATCGGCGGGCCTACGGGTGCATTTATCCCGATCCTGCTCGGCATCGTCATGGTCTACGAATACGAAAACCTGTTGATTGCCGGATTCATGGCGGGTATCATCCTGGTGTTGATGGGCGTTTTTCGCCTGGGTTCCCTGATCAAATTTATTCCTCGCCCCGTCACAGTCGGCTTTACTTCCGGGATCGCTGTGATCATCGCTTCGGGGCAGATCGGCAATTTTCTTGGCCTTTCCGGTATGGAGAGACACGAGGATTTTCTCTCCAGCATGGGAGAGGTCATCTCCCATCTGAACACGTTGAATGTCTACAGCGTCGGTACCGCTTTGCTCTCTCTTGTATTGATTTTGGCTACTCCCAGGCTTCTGCCTCGCATTCCGGGATCATTAGTCGGGCTGATCGTCACCAGCGTCGTGGCCAATCTTTTTTACCCCGGGCAGGTGGCGACGATTGGCTCCACTTTTGGAGAGATTGCCAGCGGCTTGCCCGCTCTTCGATGGCCGTCGATATCATGGGAAAGCATGGTGAATTTGCTGCAGCCCGCGCTGGTCATTGCGTTGCTTGGCGGTATCGAGTCGCTGCTTTCGGCGGTTGTAGCGGACCGGATGACGGGAAGCAAGCATGACAGCAATCGCGAGCTCATCGGGCAAGGAATCGCCAATATCGCAGCTCCGCTGGTAGGAGGCATACCGGTGACAGGGGCGATTGCACGGACTGCTACGAATATTCGCAACGGTGCCGCATCACCCGTATCAGGGATTGTCCATGCCATGGTCGTGTTGGCTGTCCTGCTCTTGTTTGCTCCGTACGCTTCCCGCATTCCCATCGCCAGCATGGCTCCGGTGCTGATGGTAGTAGCATGGAACATGAGCGAACGAAAAGAGTTTCTTTCGCTGCTTAAGATCAGGACAAGTGACTCTGTCATTCTGTTGATGACCTTTCTGTTGACCGTATTTGTCAATCTGACTGTTGCGGTGGAAGCAGGGCTGGCATTGGCGATCATACAGTTTATATGGAAGATGAGCCAGTCCGTCAAGGTGACCAAGGTGCTTCCAGACCATGAAGACAGAAGCAACAAGGTGAGAGCGCATGTCGTGTCCGAGCTTCGCGATTGTCCGCAATTTCGGATTTGTACGGTAGAGGGCCCGTTGTTTTTTGGCGCAGCGAAAGTATTTGGCAGCTTGGTCCTCGACACGCTCCCGCATACCCAAAGGATCCTCCTGCTGCGGATGGGCAAAGTCCCTTATTTGGATACGACGGCAGATCAAAATCTGGCTGACATTGTGGAGCATGTCCATAGAAGCGGGGGGACTGTGCTCGTCTCGGGCATTCAGGCGCAACCGCGCGAAATGTTGCAAAAAACAGGATTATACAGGACGATTGGCGAACAACATTTCTTTGATCATACAGGCGAAGCCATTGATTTTGCCTTGACCAAACTTGAAAATAAGAAGTGTATTGGATGTAAACATTTCGCATTTCAGGAATGTACTCTTCTGTCCAATCCGACCAAACCGCTTCTTACTAACTCAAAAGGAGGAGACGGATGAATTTAGAACTGCAACAGTTTAAGGCTGACTTTTTCAAGGCCCTGGCTCACCCCTTGCGCATACGGATTTTAGAGCTGCTCGCAGAAGGCGACAAAAATGTAAATGAGCTGCAGTCGCTGATCGGCACTGAGGGCTCCGCCGTCTCGCAGCAACTGAGCATTCTTCGGGCAAAAAATATCGTGTACGGAACCAAAGACGGCAACAAAGTGCTCTATGCGCTGCGCGACCCGTTGATTGTGGATCTGCTGCAGATCGCCCGGATGATTTTTAACAACCATTTGATTGATGCGATTTCCATGCTGGATAAATTCAATGACGAGAACGGCAATGAAAGTGAATCTTCGGGGAAATAACTCGCTCCAATATGACTGTAAACAGACCGCCTGGCACGCAAACCTTGGGCGGTTTCTTCATTATGGCCTGCTCTGTCACTGTCCCCTGAACTTGTAAAGAGAGAATCAAGTCTCCGGGAAAGAAGCAAAATCTCTCACTGGAGGAAGTTCGAGGGCAGCATGCGATCGATTAAGCAGACGGTTAAAACAGCAAGCTTCTCAAATGTAAGTTATGAAAAAAAGCAAACCTCCTACTTAGCATGAGGAGGTATTATAGACTGCCGCTGTTTTATTGAACTATCGTCATCCGTTAGAAAAATCAGATTTAACAGGCCGGAAATTCTGTAATACCGGCGAGGCAGTCACCAAGTGGCGCCATCGACACGAATCCGCAGCGTCAGCACTGTACTTGCTTGGATTCAACCGCATCATCGCCGTCGGCATTACCGCCGTCGGTTACAATATGGCGCAAAGTGACGGCCGCGAGAACGGATAGGATTGCGATGCAGACTGCGCTCGTTGCTGCTGCCGCATTGAATCCCACGGTGAAGGCTGCCTGCGCCTC
>DASQMM010000542.1:0-2476 GCA_035645495.1 Brevibacillus sp.
ATGTAGATATCGCCTACATACAGATCCTTCCCCTCTACTCTCACCTCAGCAGGCTCGATGTCCACGATCAGCGAGAGCGTTTTGCCGGACATCAGAAACTTGGCGATCACGAGTGTAATGATCCCAGCGATGATACCGCCCCACCAATGAAAGAAAACAGCAGCAAGGGTTGTAATGAGTGAGCAGAAGATGACCAGGTAATTCCGCCCCTCGAATACCAGCGCGATCCCCTCGATATAAGGTCCTCCTCGGGGAACCAGCTCTTGCTTGTCGATCTCCGTCAGGGTCGTACGCTCCATATTACGCACATCCCGAAATTGCTGGGCGGCCACTGTCAAAAAGGTAACGGCTGTATAGTTTTCCTTGAGCAGTGCGGGAATGGCTACAGAGCCGAGAGCGGCCGCAATGACACCCAGCGCAACCTGGATAATTTTCCCGTGCGGATAGGTCGGATATTGACGGTAATCGGTGCGAAGCAAGTGGATCCTGCACATAATCCCGAACGTGAATCCCAGCAACAATGGCACGAGAAATTCACTCGCCAGCAGTTCTTTGAACAATCTCGTCATCCCCTACGTGCATCTGATTTGGAGGGTTCGGTATAACTCCACCCAATCCAGCGACATATCCACAGCCAGATAACTCGGAAACAGAACCAGAAGAAAAGGGAGCTCCAGATCAGGTCATGCGCGAACTCACTCCCAAGCTGACAGGTACCTGACATTTTTCCGATATAGAACCCGTAAATGGCATCTGCCAGCACGATAGAGAGCAAGAGAGAAAAAAGCTGTGATCCCCCCCGCCTGTTGATGATCACGGCTGCGATAACCGCGACAGTCGGCAAAATGATCTGCTCGTCCCAAAACAGCAAGACTGGATCGGTAAAAAAGATCCATCGAAGCCAAAACAAAATCCAGGCCATGACAATCGCGGCAAACAGATGAAAGCGCCGTCGGGTGGCTGGGAGCTGGACATACAGCCAGCCGCAAAACAGCAGTGGCAAAATCGTTCCGCTCAAACTGATCTCGACGGGTGCAAAAGCGAGTGTCCAACTCACGAACGAGCAAACCAGAAAAGCGACAAGGATGGCCAACATTCTTCTTCGAGACAGGTTGAGCTCACGTAAAAGAAGATCCAAGCTTCCCATCCAGACGAGACAGATGAGGCACCACTGGATGAGAATCGCAAGTGTCCCTTCGTTCATGTTCATCTCCTCAAGATGTGGTTGTCTCCCCAAAGTATGCCTCATCAGGCAGGCTTTCATGTGGCTGCATGATCGCTCAATCTCGTTTGGCTAACGACGATAGATCTATCTTTCGCTGCTGAGCATAGTCATAGATTCGTCCGGACAAGATCAACGGAACGTGTGAAAAATCCTTCAACTGCTTGATGCCGAGCGCTGTCATGGCTACTCTCAGTTGATGGTGCCATTCGTCTACGGTATGTAATGCCTCTTCTATGGATTGGGTTTGGACAATACGCAAAAAGCCGCCGGCCATCCCGACTGCATCCGCTCCCAATGCCAGTGCTTTGGCCACATCCAAGCCATGTCGAATGCCTCCTGTCGCGACGAAGGCTGATCCGCGATTCATCCATTCCCGGGCCTCCAGCAAGCTCTCCACAGTTGTAAGCCCCCAGTCATCAAACATGGGAAGCGGTGTGTTTCTGCGCATATTTTCTACTTTGGCAAAATTGGTGCCGCCGCGTCCGCCTATGTCAATCATAGGAATCCCTATGTCAATCAACTTCCCGATCGTCTCTTTCGCCATGCCGAAGCCTACTTCTTTGACGAGAACGGGCACAGGTACCTGGTCCCGAATACGCTGAATTCGCTCCAAATAAGCGGTAAAGTCCCGATCTCCTTCCGGCATTAACAGCTCCTGCATCACATTGAGATGAATCTGCAAGCCATCCGCTTCCAGCATTTCCACTGCCGCGAGGGCCTGCTCCACAGTAGCTTCCGCACCGATGTTAGCGAAAAGAATGCCGTGCGGGTTTTCTTTTCGTACAACACGATAGCTGTCACGGACGGAATGATCTCGCAAAGCAGCCATTTGAGACCCGACTGCCATTGCCAAACCTTTTTCTCTTGCAATGATCGCCAGTTTCTGATTAATCGTCGTTGTTGCTTCTGCCCCGCCAGTCATGGCATTAATGAGGATCGGGGAGGCGAGGCGAAAGGAAGCCAGATCTACATCAAGGTTTGAGTTACCATAATATATATTCGGTAAACTATTTGGAACAAAACGAATCTCGTCAAAGCCGTTTGTCCGCTGCTCATTCGTAGCTAACGCATGCTGAATATGATCCATTTTACGCCTGGAACGATCCATCGATCGGATTCCCCCTTATCCGCACTGTAAAAAAAGGGGATACGCCTAAGCGCATCCCCCACACTTCCTGCTTATTACTTGAACTTGTCTTTCAAATCACCGAAGAGTTCGCCCAAAGTAACGCCCATAGGCTGGTTGTTCTC
>DASQMM010000543.1:0-2883 GCA_035645495.1 Brevibacillus sp.
CATCAATATGGGGATCAGCTCTACTTATATTCGGGATGAGATTCGCAAAGGAGGAGATCCCAGCTTTTTGCTGCCGGATGCTTGCCTGCAATATATTTATGAACACGGGCTGTATCAAAGCATTGTGGATGGTTAAAAAGAATCAGAGTGCCCCATGTAGCTTGGAGCACTCTGTTTTTTTTTAGGATTATTTTGCTTTTAAGTACTGATCAAAATCTTGCTTTGCCAGCGGTTTGCTGAACAAATATCCCTGTCCCTGATCACAGCCGTTCAATTGCAAAGCTTCTGCCTGATCCGTCAGCTCGATCCCCTCGGCGACGACGTTCATATTGAGGCTTTCCGCAATGGTTACGATCGCCTTCACGATTGCCTGGCTCTCCTGATTGTGGTGGACATCGCGAATGAACGAGGCGTCGATTTTGATCGTATCGACTGGCAAGCTCTTGATGTAGCTAAAGGAGCTGTAACCTGTACCGAAATCGTCAATAGAGATCTGAATGCCCTCTTCCCTGATTTGCTGCAGGACAGGCGTTGCTTCCTCCATTTTCACGAAAATGCTTTCGGTAATTTCCAGCTCCAGCCATTTTGGATCCAGTTCCGTGTCGTTTAGAATCTGCCGAATGTTCTCGACCAGATCCTTCTGATAGATTTGTCTTGCCGACAGATTGACCGACACCTTCAGCTCGTAGCCCTGCTCATGCCACTCCTTGTTCTGTCTGCAAGCCTCCCGCAAAATCCACTCGCCTAGCGGCAGGATCATCCCCGTCTCCTCTGCGATCGGAATGAAGCGATTCGGAGGGATCATGCCCAGCTCGGGGTGAATCCAGCGGACGAGAGCCTCCATACCCACAAGCTGCTTCGAACCGATATCCATCTTCGGTTGATAGTAGATTTCAAAATGCTTCTGCTCGATTGCTTTGCGCAGCTCGTTTTCCATCAGAATCCGCTCAAGCGACTTGGTTTCCATGGTCGGATCGAAGAAGTCGTAGCCGTTGCGTCCGCGCGACTTGACGGTGTACAATGCCGTGTCGGCTCGCTTCAACAAATCCTCCGCCTGCTCCCCGTCATCCGGGAATAGCGAAATGCCGATGCTGCAGGAAATATTGAACTCATGGCCATTCCACACAAAAGGCTTTTCCAGCTCCTGGATGATGTGGTTGGCAATCTCTTCCGCATGCTTCCTTCCCGAGAGCTGACTCACTAGAATCGTAAACTCATCTCCGCCCAGTCTGGCGACGATATCGCCTTGTCTGACGCAGGTTTTCAAACGCCTGGCTGTTTCGATCAAAAGCAGGTCCCCCACATCGTGGCCGAAGGAATCGTTGACATCCTTGAACCGGTCCAGATCGAGGAATAGAACAGCCAGGTTGGACTGAAAACGCTTGGCCGAAACGATCTCCCGACCAAGATGTTGAATGTACATGCGCCGATTCGGCAAATCCGTCAAAGCGTCATGGTAGGCCAGATGGTGGATGGTCTCTTCCGAATGTTTGCGCTCGGTGATATCGCGCGTGACCAGGAGGAGAGTATGTACTTCCCCGCTCTCATCGAGAATCGGATTGAGCTTGGTCTCTGTCCAGATTTGTTGGCCGCCGGATGTGAGCCTGCACTCTGCCGTATAATCCTTACGCGTGCTGCATACATGCTCGATCGCGTACTCCATGATGCCGCGATCCTCCTTCGTCACCCAATCCAACAGATTCTGGATCTTCTCTTCCGGAACATCGTGGTCGAGAACAGTCCGATGAGATGGGGAAAGATACAGGCAATTTCCGTCTGTATCGATCATGGAAATGATGTCGGACGTATTTTCGGCAATGATGCGGTACTGCTCCTCGCTTTTTCTTACTTCTTCTTCCATCAGCTTGCGGTCCGTGATGTCACTGCGGATGGAGACGTACTGATAGATGTTTCCCTGCTGGTTGACGAAAGGAACGATTGTGGTATCCACCCAGTAAAAGGTGCCGTCCTTTGCGCGATTGCGAATTTCCCCGCGCCAGATTTGCCCCGCTCCAATGGTCGCCCACATTTGTTTGAAAAAACTTTTCGGATGCGTCCCGGAGTTAAGCAGCCGATGGTCTTGTCCGATCAGTTCTTTACGCTCGTACCCGGAAATTCGGCAAAACTGGTCATTGGCAAAGAGGATCTTGCCGCGTTGATCGGTAATCGCGACGATGGTGGATTGATCCAGCGCGTACCTGACATCAGCCAACTCCCGCAATGCCCGTTTCAGCTTTTCATCTTTTTCGTGCAGCAATTCTTCCCAGTCCTGGTCAGAAAGTTGAACGATCATATCATTAGCCATGTTGAGATCCCTTCTTCGAAAATACGGATGTAATTGCATTTCTCTTTATGTATGATCCGAAAGAACTATCGATTCGATTGTATCACGGAAAAGGAGAGGTGGAATGCGAGCCATCCGATAATTGCTAACAGTTTTGTAAACTTTGGAAAAACAGGCGGAGCAAAGCTCTTAGTCGGATACAGATGCTGTCCGGTTCAACGGGATGAGGCTTTTCTCCTGATACGTGTACAGCTGGGGAATGGCGTCTGCTTTTTGGCGTACTTCAAAAAGCAGGTCGTCCGTAACTCGCACGCTGTCCGCCTCATCCAATTGCTTGTTCAGATCGGCATAAACCAGTTGCTCGCCTTCCATCCTGTACAGGATCGTTTGAAAGGAGATGCTCGCCGCATATGAACCGATGATTACCGGGTCCCCGTCCATGTTCCCCTCATAGTGGGCACCGCCGTCAACGTAAAGAAACACGCTTGGGACTTGATTTTGCACCTGAATGTAATACGTCACCCGATAATTGGCTCCCCTGAATCCATTTACTTTTAGGAGCTTCCTTCCCAGGGCTTCTACAGCTTCAATCGTGATTG
>DASQMM010000544.1:0-8091 GCA_035645495.1 Brevibacillus sp.
CCTTCCGAATTGCGCGCCGCCCGGTCGATCGTCTGAATCAACGAGCGCTCGTTGCGCAGGAAGCCTTCCTTGTCAGCATCGAGGATCGCCACAAGGGATACCTCCGGCAGATCCAGTCCTTCCCGCAAAAGGTTGATCCCGACCAGCACGTCAAACTCGCCCAGGCGCAGCGAACGCAGGATCTGCATCCTCTCAATCGTCTTGATGTCAGAGTGCAAATAGCGAACCTTGATCCCGATATCCTTCAGATAGTCGGTCAGATCCTCCGACATTTTCTTTGTCAGCGTGGTGACCAATACCCGTTCGTCTTTGGCGATGGTTGCCTGAATCTCGCCGATCAAGTCATCAATTTGTCCCTTGATCGGCCGGACCGAAATCGTCGGGTCGATCAGTCCGGTCGGGCGAATTACCTGCTCTACCACTACTGGACAATGCTCCAGCTCATACGGTCCAGGCGTCGCAGAGATATAAATCGCCTGCGGCACTTTCGCTTCAAATTCATCGAACTTCAGCGGGCGGTTATCCCTCGCGGATGGCAGACGGAAGCCATGCTCCACCAGGACGTCCTTGCGCGCACGGTCGCCGTTGTACATCCCCCGCACCTGCGGCAGGCTGATGTGCGACTCGTCAATCAGCACGAGGTAGTCCTCCGGAAAGTAATCCATCAGCGTGTACGGCGCATGACCAGGCGGAAGTCCTGTCAGATGGCGCGAGTAGTTTTCGATCCCGGAACAAAAACCCATCTCCATCATCATCTCGATGTCATAACGGGTACGCTGCTCCAACCGCTGCGCCTCCAGCAGCTTTCCTGCCTCACGCAGCTCGGCAAGCCGTTCTGCCAATTCTGCCTCGATGCTCTGTATGGCCAACTTCATTTTTTCTTCGCGCGTAACGTAGTGGGAGGCCGGAAAAATGGCAACGTGCTCCCGTTGGCCCAAAATCTCGCCGGTCAGGACGTCGATGGAAGTAATTCGTTCGATCTCATCGCCAAAAAATTCAACGCGAATCGCCTGCTCGCCATGTGAAGCAGGGAAAATTTCCACCACGTCGCCACGCACGCGAAAGGTCCCGCGAACGAAATTGATGTCATTGCGGGTGTACTGAATGTCAACCAGCCGATGCAGGACCTCGTCGCGTCCCTTTTCCATGCCGACGCGCAAGGACAGAAGCAGCTCTCTGTACTCTTCGGGAGAACCCAAGCCGTAAATGCAGGAAACAGAAGCGACGATAATCACATCGCGCCGCTCGAACAGCGAGCTGGTTGCGGAGTGGCGCAGCTTGTCGATCTCTTCGTTCACACTGGAGTCTTTTTCAATGTAAGTATCAGATTGGGGAATGTACGCTTCTGGTTGATAGTAATCGTAGTAGCTGACGAAATATTCCACAGCGTTGTTGGGGAAAAACTCCTTGAACTCCGCACATAGCTGGGCAGCCAAGGTTTTGTTGTGGGCCATGACCAACGTCGGTTTGTTTACCTGGGCAATCACCTGCGCGGCTGTGAACGTTTTACCCGTACCCGTCGCCCCCAGCAAAGTCTGATGCCGCTTGCCCGCTTTCACACCCGCGACCAGCTCGGCAATGGCTGCAGGCTGGTCACCGGATGGTTGAAACTCCGATACCAATTCAAAACGATCCATTCCCTCGTTCATCTCCTCGTTGCCTATCTCTTCTATCCATTATAACACAATTCTGGTGAAGTTAAGCCGGAAATTCGAACAAACGTTTGTCTTTACACTTTTGGCTCTTTTACCGATAAGTATGATAGCAGATCCGCTACTTTCAGGGAGGTTCGTCATGTCGGACAACACCGTTAAAAATAACCCTTATATACAACCCCATATGAGCTACAAAGGCAAAAAGGAATTCTCCACCGAACTGGACCAGAATGCCTTCATGAAGCTTTTGCTCGAACAGCTGAAACATCAGGACCCGATGTCCCCAATGGACAACTCCCAATTCATTCAGCAGACCAGCATGATGACCATGGTGGAAAAAATCAGCAAAATGGCTACGCTCATGGAGCAATCCAACAACAGCATGCTTACTCTGGAGAAATACGAATCACTGGTCGGACGCACCGCAACCTACACGCTGACAACCACTGATCCCGTGACGCAAGAAAACTCCATCGAAACCAAAAAAGGCAATATCGAAGCGGTATACATGGACAACAACAAGATCTACTTCCGAATTGCCGGGGAGTCCACTCCGATTCCACTCAATGACATTCAAGGCCTGGAGTCCAAGGGAATGACCGGCAACGCGCTGGATAGCAGCCTGAAACACATGGAAATGATCGGCAGTGAGATCACCTACAAGACGACTACCCAGGTAGAGGGACAGCAGCCCATCGAAGAGGTAAAAAATGGCCAAATCATTGGCTTTACCATGAAAAACGGCGTAACCCAATTCCAGTTGGACAACGGCGACACCGTCAAGCTGGATGAGATTCAGGGCATGACCAAGCAACCGGAAAGCCAAGCGATGAGCAACTCGCTGCAATACGCGCAGATGATCGGCTTTACGGTTACCTATAACGAATCCGCCACCAACACAGATGGCACCACCTCCACCGCTGAGCAGTCCGGGGTCATCCAGGCTGTCAGCATGAAGAACGGCAAGGTCGAGTTCGTCTTGGACAATGGCAAGCGAGTATCCTTGCAGCAAATCACGGGCTACGAAGCCCAACTGTAGCTGCCAAACCAAAATCCGCACTTCATCCAGTCTGGACGAGTGCGGATTTACTTTTTCCACTATTCGTTTATTCCTTCACCGTGACTTTTCCACTGAAAGCATCTACTTGGACTGTGGCATCTATCTTCTCCCCTGGGCCGCAGAAGCAATGGGCACGCGATTGACGGAACGAAAGGTCGTATGCCAGTTTCCAGGTGACAGCATCCGTTTCCGGATTTGTCAGATGCACGTACGAGAGCTCTAGAGGCAAGGTTTTTAGCAAATGTTGAGCAGCAGCTTGCTGCGAAATGGCTTTGGAGGCCTGCGGGAAAACGAGATCATCTGAACGGTTCAGAATCACTTCCTCCAACGCCCCTCCCCGGTACAGCAAGGAGTACATGCCCTCTGCTGCCGTCTGCCCTTCGCGATAGACAGGGATTCCATTGACGATTGGGTCCGCGTTGATCAGTATGGTCTTATCCTCTCCTGTCCCCTCATTGCTCACTCGCAATGGAGTCGGACCCGACGGCAACAAGCGCTTCAAGGTTGCTTCAGCCGCATTCCACACCTGCTTGCTGTCTCCCGCTTTGATCGGCGCCTGGTCATTCTTGCTGACATAGCGGAGCAACTCTCCTGTCTTGGCGTCAGTCACCAGCATGATATGCCTTTTCTCCGAACTGCTCCCTGTATCCGGGTACAAGCCTAGCTCGTAAATTTTATCTTCATTCTTGGCATCAGCACGGAAATGTCCCCAGATAAAATAGCGAAGGACTTGCCCGTCTTCCAAAGTCTGATCAAAAGATACCAGAGGCAGCTTACCCGGCTCGTTTTTAAACAGCGCTCTCACCACATTCGCTGCTTGGCCTGCGGTAAGGGCCGACCAGTTTTCACCCGTTCCATTGATCGTAACCGCTTGAGCGGCTGTTTTTGGTGTTTGTGGTGTAGACGATTCCAGCAGACGTTTGCCATTCACCGCATCAAAAGCTCCACCCGAATGACTTTTTGTGATGACTCCGTCTTTGACCACATAGACCAAACGGGCTTCCTGTCTTTGTCCGCTAATCCTCTTCTCCGGCAGCAAATAGACAAGCTCCAATGGCTGGCTGTTCACATAAAGCTGTGCAGCCTGCGGGGCGGAAATCACCCGCTGGGCAGACGGGAATGTAGCAGGTACAAGCTTTTCATGCGACTTTCCGTTAAAATTGCGAAAGCCAACCAATCTTCCCGTCGAATCAAAGGTTACGAAGGAATCATAAGCGTCATCCAACGGCACGTGATTGATCTTGCGGACAAGCCGTACAGTCGTCAGCCCATCCTTGACCATGATTTCGTAAGCCTGATACGTATTCCCATTTTCCAGGGATGTGACAAAAGCCAAAGCTTTGGCGCTTGCCAGTTGATCGGTTAAAACCGGCTTTTCTGCTTTATGTGGAGCCAATTCCAGAACCAGCAGGCTCCCCGTCACCGGATCAAAAATAGCGCGATTGCTTTGCGTATCCGGATCCGAAGCCGACTTAGCAAAGGCAACAGCCACCCCGCTCACACCCGGTCCATCTACATCCCCTACGTATACCACATGCGTTTTTGTCAGTTCAGGGATCAGCTTCACCACCTGTTGAATCCCTTTGGACACCTGTAAGGGAATTGGTGTCACGGTTGCTGCCGCCTGTACCTTTTTCCCTGCAAAAGCACTTGCTTCCATCAACGGGCTCACACACAGGCTACCCGCTGCCAATACACCTGCAAGGAGCAGGAGGCCAGGCTTTCTAGCACCTCTCATGAATGAATCCTCTCCCTCGTTTTTTACCTACCTACATTGACGCTTGAAGCTTGTATTTGTTTCCAAAAAAGACCTATCCATAAAATAAAATAGAATAAACAAGCAGAAAGCCAGAAAAAGGGAGAGAATACGCCATTCCTCCGCATCCTCTCCCCTCCAATCAAGCACCGATGTTTATTTTTTCCAATTTTTGTTTGATCAACTGTATGACACTGGACCGGCTCAAATCGACGTACACCCTCGTAGTCGCATCGGGTACCACGATAATCCCCAGCTGATGATGATTGCCCGCATACACTGCGCACTGCACGAACTTGATCTCACCGCTGTAGGTGAGCACTTCCATTTTGCAAAAAGCGGAATTGGCTTGCAACGCCGGATACAGATCTTCCTTGTGGCGGACGGGAATGCCGTTGACCTTGATAATAATTTCTCCAGGCAAAATCCCGATCTCTTCGGCGCGGGTGCCAGGTATGGTTGCCATGACTTTGACCCCCCGCGATGACTGGATAAAGAAAGGAGAGCGCTGCCTTTCCTGATACTGGCTCCAGAAGAACATGCCCTCATGCCCGATGATGGCAAACAAGGCAGCCAGCAGGATCAACGGAAACAGCCAGGCAGACAGAGCTGTGAGTCCAAGGAGAACGACGGCGTAGAGAGTGAGCTGTTTTGCAATCTGTACTGCCTTTTTGTAAGGGATCGTCGTCTGCGTCATATCGGAAAACCCGGTTACGGAAGGCAGAAGCATCAAGCCAAACGAAGTGGCTTCCGGCCAGAAGAACGGCCATCCCGGATACAAGGCTCCATGTATCGCACCTGGTTCCATCTGCACGAACAGAAACAACGGCGTCAGCCAGAAGGAATGGAGCAGATAGGAGCCTACGATTCGTCCGCGTTTTCCTTCGACGAAGAGCGGAGACGCATCCCGGCCGCCGTTCCACCTCACCAGCATGGCTTCGATCAGATGCATGATCGCGACCAGCGCCAGCAACGGGAGCGGCTTCGCCTGCGCCACCATCGTCCATAGTTCGCCAAGCCACCCGTTTCCTTCCGACGTCACAGGCGTCAGCAGGGCAATTCCATTTAGAAGTGTCAACAAACCGACTGCATAAGCGAAGCACAAAAAGCGCAGCCGAACCAATGCCAGCATCAGCGCTAAAGCCCAGACCAGATACAGGTCCTGAGCCTGAATAACGACTCCCAGACCTGCCGCCAGGACAGAGATCAGCACGCCTCCTGCCAGCCCCATCCCGACAGAACGAAGCGTCTGCAGAATCGGTGTCTGGATGCGCGCTGCAAACAATTGCCGCTCCAGATTCATCTGCTTTCGATAATGCAAGTAGATGAGCAACAGAAACAGGTAGAATACCGGATTGAGAAAAAGCAAGGGAATTCCGTATAAAATCGAGAGCACATCTCCCTGAATCGTCATAGGTCTCACCTCTGGATAGAAAAAGAAAAACCACGGCTTGTGATTTGCCGTGGTTACCACTTCTACGAGAGTCCGGAATTTCCCTTCCCCGCGCGTATGGTTTTATTTTCCCGATACTACATCCAGCGCTTTTTGCAGCTGCAGATCATTCTCTGGTTTACGCATGACTTCGCGCAGACTTTCTTCCAGAGCGGTGCGTGTCGCTGCATCTACTTTCCCGGTGACAGGCAACTTTTTCGAAGTCTGGAACTGCTTGATCGCCTGCTCTGTCTTCTGATCGAAGTACCCGTCGTCTCTGCCTGGAGAAAGATTCAATCCAGTCAGGATCAATTGCAGGTTCTTCACATCGCCGCCAGTCATATCGCGTGCCAGTTCCTTGTCTGTTGGAAGCTGCGTAGCGTTGAAGTAAGCAGGCTGCTTGACCTCGTAATCAGGAACGATGCCTTTCTCATGAACCCAATCGCCATTAGGAGTCAGCCACTTGGCGATCGTCAGCTTCAATTGGCTCTTGTCTTCCATCTCCATCGTGCTTTGCACCGTTCCCTTGCCGAAGCTCTTCTCGCCGACCAGCTTGTAATTGCCGCTGTCGCGTAGTGCCCCCGCGAGGATCTCCGATGCACTGGCGCTTCCGCCGTTGATCAGGACGGTGATGGGGTACGGTTTGGCCGCATCTGCCTTGGAATGATACTCTTCCTTCTGCTTGCCGCCATTGCCGTATTCGATCTGGACGATCATTCCTTGGTTCGGCACGAGAAGCTCGCCAATCTCTTTCACAGCCAGCAAGTAGCCGCCAGGGTTGCCGCGCACGTCGATGACCAAGCCCTTGATTCCCTTTTTCTCCATCTCTTCCAGCTGATCCTTGAAATGCTTAGCCGTTTCTGTGGAGAATTGCGTCAGGGCGATGACACCGACCTTCACACCGTTTTTCTCCATGATCTGACTGTTCACAGTCTCGATCGGAATATCGTCGCGCACACAGACAATCGTCAGCGGTTCTGCTACTCCCTGACGCACGACTGTCAGAACGGCTTTGGTGCCTTTGGGACCGCGAATTTTGGTTACTGCCTGATGCAGATCCAATCCTTCCAACGATTCCCCGTTTACGCTGATAATCTGGTCATTGGGCCGCAGTCCCGCTTTTTCCGCGGGCGAGCCTTTGAACGGCGATACGACCGTGACACGACCGTTTTGCATCGTAACCTCTGTACCAATTCCCTGAAACGTCGAATGCAGGGTAGAGGTAAAGTCTGCTGCCGTTTTCGGGTCCATATAATCACTGTAGGGATCCTGGAGCGAGCCGACCATGCCGCCAATTGCCCCGTCTACCAACTGCTGAGTCGTGACATTCTCGATATACTCTTTCTTGATCGCGGAAAAAGCCTCATACAGCTTCTTGAACTCCTCCGGATACCCTTGGGAATTTCCAGGAGTCAGCTTATTCGTTGAAGCTGTAAGTGCCGCGTTTGGAGTAGCACTTGCAGATGGCCGCAGCAGCGCCATTGTAAAAAAGCTGCTGGCAATCATTGAGACGATTACTAGGCCTAGTACGGTACGTCCATTCCATTTCACTTACACGTCACCATCCTTTTTGCTGCCGACAAAAGATTCCTGTTAGTCTATGCGAAAGCCGGCAGCAATATTTGTCTGGGATCGGACCCTACTTCAAGTAAGGCAACGGATTGACAGCCTCGTTATTTTTATACACGGTAAAATGCAAGTGATTCCCCGTCGAACGTCCCGTCGATCCTACCTCGGCAATTTTCTGCCCTGTAGTAACTCTTTGTCCGACCGATACCTTGATTCCTCCCTCGCGAATATGACCATAGAGGGTGGTGATTTCATCACTATGCTTGATCATGACCGTGTTGCCAAATCCGTTGGAGTAACCTGCATAGGTCACAATTCCGGAAGCAGCCGCCATGATGGTTGTCCCTTTTGGCGCTGCCATGTCTACACCATTATGCCCAGCAGATTTTCCTGTAAACGGGTCTTTGCGTACTCCGAAGCCAGAAGAGAAACGAAACTGTCCATCTGCGATCGGCAAGGCAAGTCTGCCGCCTTTGTAACCGCTGCTGCTGGCACTCATCGCCCGCACTTGCTCAGCGTATTTGGCAGATTCCTGACGGGTGATTTCCAGGAGCCTGCGACCCTCTTCCTCCAGGTCCGCCTCCATTTGTTTCTCCTGCTTGTCCAACTCAGCCTTGAC
>DASQMM010000545.1:0-2270 GCA_035645495.1 Brevibacillus sp.
CACCAGCTTCCCAAGTCCTGCATCAGGGACAGACCGTAATTTTGATACGTGAATCTCGCTTCGTGGATGACCAGTCCTGCGTCGATCCGTCCGTCGCGCACGGCAGGCATGATCTCGTGGAATGGCATGACGACAATCTCGCCAAAGCCGCCCGGCACATGTCGCGCCGCCCACAAACGGAACAAGAGATAAGCCGTGGAACGTTCACTCGGCACCGCCACCCGTTTGCCTGCCAATGCGGAAGGGTCCTGACCGTCGCCGCGGGTCAACACCAACGGCCCGCAGCCTCTACCCAACGCTCCCCCGCACGGAATCAGCGCGTAATCTTTCAAGACATAGGGCAGGGCCGCGTAGGAAATTTTCATCACTTCAGGGCCCTCGACGCGAGCCGCCAGCGTATTGGTGATGTCAATATCTGCATACATAATGTCCAGCTCCGGTGCTCCCGGAATAAGTCCGTGAGCCCAGGCGTGGAAGACAAATGTATCATTGGGACATGGTGAAAAAGCAATTTTCATGATAGTACCTCCCGTAATCCGGAGCTTGCACGCTCCAACGCTTCCAGTGCTTCCTTGATTCTCCAAGCCGATTTGTCACGTGGTCCGATGGCGTTGGAGACAGCCCGCAGTTCCATGACGGGCAAGCCGAAGTCGACAGCCGCCGTAGCGACTCCAAAGCCCTCCATCGCTTCTGCGGCTGCTTCAGGCATGCGAGCTAGCAGTTCCTCGGCCGTTTGCGCGGTACCTGTCACCGTCGACAGCGTCAATATGGGCGCACAGATCGCCGGGACCCCTCTGCGCTGCACCGCCTCTGTCAAGGCAATGGCCCATTCGGCGTTTACCCCGATGCGGGCTGTGCCAAACCCCAGCTTGTCCACACTGGCGAATCCTTCCGCCGTCTCCGCTCCCAGATCCGCACAGATGATTTCATTGGCAACGACGATCGAGCCGATCCCTGCCCGCTGGACAAAGCCGCCGCAGATCCCCGCGCTTACGACCGCGTCATACGGCCTTTCTGCCAATTTGCGGGCTGTTCGTGCCGCCGCTGACATCGGGCCTACTCCGCCGATGATGACCTCAAAACGGCTGTCCTCCCCCAGTCCGCGCCATACAGCATCACGCTCTGCTTCCACAGATGTGACCACCAGCACGCGCTTTTCTCCTCGTGCAGCATTCATTATGCAAACTCCCCTTCCACAAACTCCACTTACCACGTTAACGCTACTTTTTCACTCTGTAAAGTGCTTTGCAACCTTATGCAATCTCCCTGACTGATGTGCATAAATCCATCCCCATACATCCATCCTGATAATGGAAGAAATTGATTCTAGGAGGCAGCCAATTATGGGATCCGATTTTTTGTCAGCCGTTAAAAACAGGCGCAGTTATTACGCCATCAGCAAGGAGAGCCCGATCTCCGACCAGCAAATCCAAGAAGTGATCAACCATGCCGTGCAACACACCCCTTCCGCTTTCAATTCACAAAGCGCCCGAGTCGTTCTCTTGCTGGGACAACAACATGACAAGCTATGGGACATCACGAAGGAAACCCTGCGCAAGATTGTGGATGCTGATAAATTTGGGCCGACAGAAGAAAAAATGAACTCGTTTCGCAGCGGCTACGGAACCGTTCTGTTTTATGAAGACCAAAGCGTGATCGAGAATATGCAAAACCAATTCGCACTCTACAAGGAAAATTTCCCGATCTGGTCTCAGCAATCCTCTGGCATGCTGCAATTCGTCGTCTGGACCGCACTGGAAGATGCCGGCTTAGGAGCCTCGCTGCAGCACTACAATCCGCTGATCGATGCAGAAGTGGCGCAGACCTGGAACCTGCCTGCCACATGGAAGCTGATTGCACAGATGCCTTTTGGCAAGCCGACTGCGCAACCAGGTGAAAAATCCTTCCAGCCGTTGGAGGAGCGCGTCAAGGTTTTCTCCTGATTGTACACCCATTGCTCCACGGCAGCCCCCAAGATCAAGGAGGTTGCCTTGGAGGATTCTCATTGCATTTGTTTTTTGCCTGTGATATGATGAACTCAACTAAAGAGTTTGCAAGCGCGTTCACATATTGGTAAAGGTTTACACGTATGTTCGAACCTTTACCAATGTGTGAATTTTTATTTTCAACAAATAAAAGTTGTATATTCATTTTATCTTTTTGGAGGTACACCCATGCAAACAGGTACAGTAAAATGGTTCAACGCTGAAAAAGGTTATGGCTTCATCGCAGTTGAAGGCGGAAACGATGTATTCGTTCACTTCAGCGCA
>DASQMM010000546.1:0-4346 GCA_035645495.1 Brevibacillus sp.
TGGGAGGAGATCAGAAGGGGAGTGGAAGCCCTCGCCTCGACGGATGATTTTCTGCGCAAGAATCCTCCGAAGCTGACGGTGCCCGTGCTGCAGGAATGGCAAGGCTTTCATGTCCCCGCGGATCACGCAGGAGTGCGCACGATGATGGGGGCGATTGCAGATGTGGAGGGATGCAAAGCCGTCCTGTCCGGCTTCCGAGCCGTTTGTGATGCCGCTTATTTGAACAAACACGGCGTACCTGCTGTCGTGTTCGGGCCGGGTTCGCTGAGCTGGTCGGTTCACGGCGAGAACGAGTACATCACGGTAGACAGCCTCGTGGCAGCGGCCAAGGTATACGCCAGCATGATGATGGATTGGTGTCAATGATTCAAGACATACATGGTCCAAGGAGGGTTACAGGATGAGAAAAGTGCAAATCACGCTGTTGATCGCTGTGCTTTGGTTGGCGGCAGTGCTCGCTGGATGTGCGCAAAGCAGCACGCAGCCGGGGGGAAGCAATCCTTCAGGAGGGACGAATCCGTCAGGCGGAGGTCAAGCCGCAGGCACGACACCGCAGCCCAATACTGCTGCCCCTGCTTCGGGCAATTTGCAGCAGGTGACGGTGGTTGTGCCGCGCACGGTAGAAGTACTGGATGACGCGCATATCTGGTCAGCGATCAAAATGGGCTATTTTGCCGAAGAAGGCTTGGAAGTAAAAATCGAACAGTCCTTTGGTACGACAGATACGAAAATGGTAGCGCTCAAGAATGCCCAATTCGCTTTGCCTTCTCCCAACTTCCTTTTTATGGGAATTGAAAATGGTTTGCCGCTCAAAGCTGTGTTCCAAAACGACTCGATCAATATTTTTGGTATGGCCGTACGAACAGATAGCGGCATCAAAACCTGGGAGGATATGAAAGGCAAGAAGGTGGCGCTTGGGGATGCGGCATGGGCCAATATCATCAACCCGACGCTGATCGCTGCCGGGCTGGATCCGGAAAAAGACGTAGAGTATGTGGTTGCCGGGGAAAACCGCTTCCAGATGGTGCAAGAAGGCAAGCTGGACATTTTGTTCACATGGGTAGCGGAGTATTCGCAATTGAAGGGCCAGGGCTTTGATTTCGAGTACATCGACGGCAACGAGATTCTGCCGTATACCTCGAATCCGCTCGTAACCAACGCGGAGTACCTCACTGAAGATCCGGAAATGGTGCGCAAATTCGTGCGTGCGCTGGCAAAAGGGATGTACTTCGTGAAAATGAATCCCGAAGCGGCAGCCGACCTCACGCTGGAACAATTCCCGTCGATCAAAATTCCTTGGGACGGCGCTGTCGGTGCCATGATGGGCCGCGTGTATCAAGGCTTCGGGCTTAATGAAGCCGACCAGCAGAAAATCGTGAATGAAGGAATCGGGATCGCGGATATGGACAAATGGAAGCTCAACATGGAGTGGGCTGTGAAAACGGGCATCATTCAAAAAGAAATTCCGCTCGATCAGGTAGTGACGAATGACTTTGTCGATACGACCTGGGATAAGTCCAAGGTGGAAGCCGATGCGAAGAACTATGTGTTCAAAGTAAAAGACAAGTACCAGTAAGCCCTTCTCGCCAGTCAGCTTACAGGAAGGGGGAGTAATAGATGCACAAGATCGGAATTTTGGGAGCTGGATTGATTTCCAGAAGTCACGCCGAATCGATTCGTACGCTGAACAATTGCATGTTGACAGCGGTTGCCGACATTCGCGAAGAGGCTGGGCAGCGTTTTGCCGAAGAATACGGCTGCGCCTACTACCAGGATGCTGAAGAGCTGCTGATGCACGCGGACGTTGAGATCGTGATTATCGCCTTGCCAACCTTTTTGCATGGCAAGTATGTGGAATTGTGCGCCCAATACGGCAAGCATGTGCTCTGTGAAAAGCCGATCGAAATGACGGTGGAGGCTACACAGCGCATGCTGGATCAGGTGAAGGAAGCCGGGATCATTTTTATGGTCGGGCAGGTAGTTCGCTTTTGGAGTGGCTATACCGAGATCAAGGAGCTTTATGAAAGCGGCGAGCTGGGGCAGGTTCATATGGCTTTTGCCAGCAGATGCTCCACCTTGCCGGATTGGGGAAATGAATGGCTGCTGCATCCCGAAAAAGGAGCTGGGGCGATCTGCGACATGCATGTGCATGATGTCGACTTCCTGCGAAATCTGTTTGGCGAGATCGATTCCGTGTATTGCCTCGCCAACAAAGACCATACCGGTTGCTGGAATCACGCCATGTCCTCCATTTCCTTCAAGAGCGGCGAAAAGGCGGTTGCCGAAGCGGCGTTTACGATGTCCGACGGGTATCCGTTCACCATGTTTTTTAAAGCGGCCGGGACAAAAGGGACCGTGGAGTTTACCTACAAGGCAGGCTACAACATCGGGGAGCGGGATGCTTCTACCTCCGAGCTGCGACTCTATCAGAAAAATCGGCAGCCCGTCATCCGCAAGCTGGAGCAGCATGATCCTTACGCGAACCAGCTTCGGTACTTTCTATCCTGTGTGGACGCAGGAGAGCAGCCAGCCCGCGTGCCGCATCAGGAGAATCTGGAAGTGATCCGGGCCATTGCCGCGATACGCGAGTCAGCCGAAACAGGTGACATTCTCTCCCTTACCAGCTAAACCTTGTGGATACGGCAGGTGGTCAAGATGTCTTACGTAATGGGAATTGATATTGGAACCTATGAGTCCAAAGGAGTTCTGGTGGACAGGGAGGGTAGGATGGTTGCGTACCAGTCTTTGCCCCATTCCTTGGAGATCCCGCAGCACGGCTGGGCAGAGCACGATGCCGAAGAGACATGGTGGCACGCAGTAAAGACCTTGTCCAAAGCGTTGATCGCCGAGGGAGAAAAGACAGTCGGCTTTCATGCTTCCCGGATCGAAGCAGTCGGAATCAGTACGATTGGTCCAGCTGTGGTGCCGATTGATCAGGACGGCAACGCGCTTCGCAAAGCCATACTCTACGGAATCGACACGAGGGCGAGCAGAGAGATTGACGAGCTGAACCAAAAAATCGGTCCCTCCAACATTTTGCGTAAGGGCGGTCACTATTTGTCCTCGCAATCTGCGGGAGCCAAGATTCTCTGGATTCGCAACCAAGAGCCCGGAGTATACGAGAAAACAGCGACCTTTCTCTCAGGAAACGGTTATCTGGTGTATAAGCTGACAGGAGAACGCGTCATCGATGCCTATACGGCATGCGCCTTCTCTCCCTTGTTCGACTTGCAAAAGCAAGACTGGAATAAGGAGCATGCCGCCTATGTGACAGAGCGGGAAAAGCTGCCGCGAATCGTATGGAGCCATGAAATCGTCGGCTGCGTCACCCCAGAAGCCGCCGAAGCGACAGGACTGTCAGCGGGAACGAAGGTGATTGCCGGGACTGCCGACGCAATGTCGGAATCGATCAGCGTAGGTGCGGTCAACCAGGGCGACATGATGATCATGTACGGCAGCTCGACGTTTTTCATCCAGGTGATCGATGCCCCGACCCAGACCGAAAAGTTTTGGCCTTCCGTACATGCAGTGCCGCAGCTTCATACACTCACCGGGGGGACCTCCACCGCAGGCTCCATCACCAGATGGTTCGTCGACCAATGGCTACAGCCGGGAGAATCCAGAGACGAGGGGTACACCCGCTTGACGCAGTTGGCGGAACAGAGCAATCCGGGAGCAAACGGACTGCTCATGCTGCCGTATTTCAGCGGCGAGCGCACGCCGATTCACCATCTGCAAGCCCGCGGCACGTGGTTTGGTCTGACCTTGAAGCACACGACCGGAGATTTGTACCGGGCGATTCTAGAAGGGATCGGGTATTCGATCCGCCACAACATCGAAGAGATGAGGCTTGCGGGTTATCCGCCTCGCAAGCTGGTGGCGATCGGCGGCGGGACGAAAAATCGGCTCTGGCTGCAGGCAGTCAGCAGCATTTGCCGCGTGGAGCAGTACATTCCCAAGGTGACCTATGGTGCGGCGTACGGAGATGCTTTTCTGGCAGCGCTGGGTCTGGGATGGTACGACAAGCTGGAAGAGATTAAATCATGGGTCGAATACACAGAAGTGATTAAGCCGCAAAGAAAAGACGCGGAAATCTATGAAAAATACTATCAGCTGTACCGCGAGATTTACGAACAGACCAAAAACAGCATGGATGTCTTGTCATCCATATCAAGGGACTAGGAGGGTCAGCGATGACTTGGTTAAAAGAAGTGATCGGGACAGAGAAAGCGATTATTGCCATGTGCCACTTTTTGCCGCTGCCGGGTGATCCTTATTTTGATCAGGAAAAAGGGATGGAGTACGTCATTGAAATGGCGCGCAAGGATTTCCTCGCGCTGCAATCT
>DASQMM010000547.1:0-1761 GCA_035645495.1 Brevibacillus sp.
TCATTGAAGAGATTGAGCAAGCCCTGAAAGGGATGCTGGATCCCGTGTATAAAGAAAACATCATCGGCCAGGCAGAAATCCGTGAAGTGTTCAAGGTGTCCAAGATTGGTAACATTGCCGGATGCTATGTAACGGAAGGAAAACTGAGCCGAGATGCAGGTGCCCGCGTGATTCGTGAAGGTATTGTGATTTACGAAGGCAAGCTCGATACCTTAAAGCGCTTCAAGGACGATGCAAAAGATGTTGCGGCTGGCTATGAATGTGGCTTGACCTTGGAAAGATTCCACGACATCAAGGTTGGCGATGTGATCGAAGCATTCGTCATGGTAGAAGTGAAGCAATAATGGTAGTAGGTGCGCGGATTGAACTGTTTCTGCCCGCATGCCAAAACTTGAAAGAGAAACGAGCCATCGTCAAAAGTGTGATCGGCAAGCTGCGGAGTCGATTCAACCTCTCCGTAGCAGAGGTGGCTTACCAGGAGCAGTGGCAGCGTACCGTCTTGGGTATCGCTGCCGTTGCTAATGAGGTCTCTTTTTTGCAACAGGAGATTCAGGCTGCGATTCGACTCGTGGAAATCCATCCCGGCGTAGAGTTGATTGCTGCGGATACGGAATACTATGAGTAAGCAGGCGACGGAGGTGAATAGAATGAACAAAACACGCATGAGTCGCGTAGGCGAGGAGATCAAGAAAGAGTTGAGCATCGTCTTGCAACGAGGATTAAAGGATCCGCGCGTCGGCTTTGTGACGGTAACAGATGTAGAGGTAACAAGTGATCTTCAATTGGCAAAGGTCTTTGTCAGCATTTTTGGAAGCGAAGAAGAGCGCAAGGCATCTCTCGCCGGACTGCATAAGGCAAAAGGGTATTTGCGCACAGAGATCGGCAAGCGCGTAAAACTGCGCCATATCCCTGACTTTGTTTTTAAGCTGGATGAATCAATTGACTACGGAAGCAAAATCGAAACAATCCTGCGGGAAATCTCCACTGAAGGGGAAAAACGGGATGAATCATAATCAGGAACAGATCAAGGAAGCGGCACAATTCATGAAGGAACATGACCGCTTCCTGGTTCTTTCTCATGTCAATCCAGATGGCGACGCGACAGGCTCAACACTCGGTGTCGCCTTAATTCTGGAAAAACTAGGGAAATCATACGTCGTAATCAATGAAGGAGAGACTCCCGAGAAGTTTTCCTTCCTGCCTCGCTTTGAGCATCTCCGCAATCTATCCCAGCAACCGCTTGATGAGACGTTCGGGGCCGTAATCGCCGTCGACTGCGCCGATGAGTCGCGGATGGGTGATGTACGGTCTCTCTTTGCGTTTGACGCGGTACTGCTCAATATCGATCACCACCCGACGAATGACGCCTTCGGTACGTTCAACCTGATACGGACGGATGCGGCAGCGACTGCAGAGATCTTGTACGATGTTGCGGTCGAAGCAGGGGTTTCTTTTGACAAAGAGCTGGCCTTGTGCATCTATACGGGTCTGTTGACAGATACAGGGGGCTTTCGCTACTCCAATACTTCCCCTCGGGTGATGGAAATCGCTGCAAAATTGCTTACATACGGGGTAAAACCTGGAGAAGTGGCGGAGCGCTGTCTGGAGGAAATCACCCTGGCGCATGTGAATATCCTTCGCCGCGCTCTCCAGACCCTCACCATGACGCATCAAAATCAGGTAGCCTCTATTACCGTCCAGCCCGCCGATTTTGAAGAAGCGGGGGCACAGCGAGAGGATGCTGGCGGACTGGTCAACTAC
>DASQMM010000548.1:0-1724 GCA_035645495.1 Brevibacillus sp.
GGTGAATGAGTGGAAGAACACTCATCAGCTGGATGAGGTGTCTGCATTGATGGATGATGCGAATATTTATATCTACCTGAAAAAAGGGACGGAGGATTTCTATGCGATCATCCCCCGCTCTGAGGAAAAAGAGGTGATGGCACATGCGTAAGGAATGGGTGATAGGTGTCATTTCGGGAGTCCTGATCTTCCTGCTGTTCCTCGGTATCAATATCACCCCGTTCTTGCTCTTGGCCATCGTGTTAGGGGTTATCTTTTTTATGCTGCAACGCCATCAAGGCGGAAAGGGCGGCAATGTGGCTCTTGGCGGCAAAGGCAAGCAGAAAAAGCATGTGATCCCCCGGTCAAACGTGCAGTTTGCCGACATTGGCGGACAGGAGCGGGCCAAAAAAGAATTGAAGGAAGCGCTCGACTTTCTGGTCTACAAGGACAAGATTGAGCAGTATGGCATTCGTCCGATAAAGGGTGTGCTCTTGACAGGTCCTCCGGGAACCGGGAAAACGCTGATGGCAAAAGCGGCTGCCAATTACACGAATTCCGCTTTTGTTGCAGCTTCAGGTTCCCAATTCGTCGAGATGTACGTCGGTGTCGGCGCGCAGCGAGTGCGTGAGTTGTTTCGCGACGTCAAAGCGATGGCGGAGAAGAACGGCCAGGATAGCGCGATCATCTTCATCGATGAAATTGACGTCATCGGGGGGAAAAGGGACGGTCAACAGCAGCGCGAATACGATCAGACGCTCAACCAGCTGTTGACAGAGATGGACGGAGTAGCGACCAGCGACAAGCCGCGTGTGCTCGTTATGGCTGCGACGAACCGAAAGGACATGCTGGATGCAGCTTTGCTCAGACCAGGCCGTTTCGATCGGCACATCAGTGTGGACTTGCCGGACAAGCCTGCTCGTGAGCAGATTTTGACGATTCATACGGCGAACAAGCCGCTTGGTTCGGACGTGGTACTGGAGAAAATTGCCCAAGAAACCTTTGGCTTTTCCGGCGCTCAATTGGAGAGCGTCGCCAACGAAGCTGCCATCTACGCCATGCGTGAAGGCATTGAGATGATCGAGGCACGCCACTTTGGCTATGCAGTGGACAAGGTGATGCTGGGGGAAAAAGTGGATCGGGAAGCATCGCTTGAAGAGAAGAAAAGGGTTGCCCTGCATGAGTTGGGTCATGCTATCGTCAGTGAAATCGTACGACCGGGATCAGTCTCCCAAGTCACACTGAGTCCGCGTGGAAAGGCATTGGGGTACGTACGGCAAAATCCGATGGAAGATCGGTATCTGTACACCAAAGATGCGATGGAAAAACAGATCATGGTAAGCTTGGGTGGCGCCGTAGCCGAGGAAATCTACTATGGCGGCCGCAGCACAGGTTCCAGGAATGACTTTGAACAAGCCCTGAATATGGCACAGGAGATCGTACAGAGCGGGATGTCCCGTCTGGGTATCGTACATCTCCAATACGTCGATAAAAATCGGGTACATGAAGAAGTCGAGCATCTCTTGGAAAACCTGCTCGTCAAAACCCGCAAGCTATTGGGTCAGTATGATCCTGTTTTCATCAACAGCTTGCAGACATTGATGGACGCAGAAGTTTTGCAGGGTGACGAATTCCGCGCCTTGCTCACTCAGTACACGCCTGAAAACAAGCATGTCGCGGTCTAACAAAACACCGCAAAAGGAAACTGCTTTCCAGAGTGAATGCTGGATAAGCAGTTTTTTTGT
>DASQMM010000549.1:0-1712 GCA_035645495.1 Brevibacillus sp.
TGCCGCTTGGCAGAAGACTCCTGCTGCTCCTCACGCTGCTCTTCCACGGTTTCTTCGATGTATTCCTCGCTTTCCAACCCCAAGAACCCCATCAGTCGATTCATAACTCCCATTCGCCTTCCCCCTCTCCCTTTTGCTTATGTATCGACGTTCATTTCTTACTCAGGCTTGACCAGTATCGAGCCGAGCCGGATATATGTCGCTCCCTCTTCAATCGCAACCTCAAAGTCGCTGGACATTCCCATCGAAAGCTCTGTAACCTTCGCATGGGGAAAGTTCCATTCATTGATGCGATCTTTCCACTCCGCCAGCCCGCGAAAAACGAAACGCGCCTCTTCAGGATTATCGACAACAGGTGCCATTGTCATTAATCCAACGATCTTTATATGTTTCATATTACTGGTTTCCTGCAAAAAAGCCAATACGTCATCAGGACTAAGCCCAAATTTTGTCTCTTCTCCGGAGATATTGATCTGTAAAAAGCAAGAAACGACCTGATTCAACGCTTCTCCCCTTTTATTGAGCTCCTGCGCCAGCGAGATCCGATCCAGCGAATGGATATAGGCAAAACGTCCGACCACCTCTTTGGCCTTATTCGTCTGCAGATGGCCGATGAAATGCCAGTTGCCTCTGTCGCCGTACTGCTGGTATTTCGGCAAGGCGTCCTGCAAGCGATTCTCGCCGATATGCTCTACGCCAACCGCAAGCAGATCGCCGATTGTTTCTGCGTCTACGTATTTGGTGACGGCAATGATCTTGACGTCCTCCCGCTTGCGATTGGATCGCTCACAAGCAGCTTGGATTCTCTTCTCGATCTCGTCCAAGCGCTGTTTCAACACTTCCTGCTCTGTACTCATGCTCATGTTGCTCCCTCCACTCCTTTACTCCTGTCTCCAGCCTATATAGGAAGCCATCCTGCCTGTAGTCCCCTTTTCCTTCGCTTCCTTCCGATGGGAAAAAAACAGGTCGGTACGGCAGCTTGTACACCAGTCTGTCATGAGGATATGGGATTCCTCTATACCTGCTTCCAGCAAAACCAATCGGTTCAATTTGCGCAGATCCAGCATGTAGTTGCCATCCTTCTGTGCTGGCGTGACTGCCGACTCCCATTCCTTGACGCTTGTACGAACCTGCTCCATGATTCGTTCGTCAACCTCGTAGCAGCATCCTCCGATAGAAGGGCCCAATGCCACCAGCAATTGCTCTGGTCGCGTCTTTGTCCGCACTGTGATTGCCTGGACCATTTCCTCGGCAATACGCTGAACGGTTCCCTTCCAACCAGCGTGTGCTAGACCGATCGCCCCTGTATCAGGTGCCAAAAAATAGAGCGGGACACAATCGGCATAAAAGGAAGTCAACAAAATATTGGGCTCTGTCGTATACAAGCCGTCAGTTGCCGCAATGACGTCCTGGAGGCTTTCTTTGCCCGCTCCACCGGCCATGACCTGACACACTTGACTGCCATGCACCTGGTCCGCGCACGTCCAGGCGTCAAAATGCATGTGCAGCGCTGCGGCCAACTGACGCCGATTCGCTACAACTTGTTCAGGTTCATCGCCGACATGCAAGCCAAGATTGAATGAATCGTACGGCTGTCCACTTGCCCCTCCTGTCCGAATCGTAAAACCGGCCACCAAGCCGGGGAATTGCTCCTCCCAATCCAGCAGATGCATCAAGGGTTTTTCCTCGTCTCGAATAAACGGTTCTTTCAT
>DASQMM010000550.1:0-1991 GCA_035645495.1 Brevibacillus sp.
CTGCGTTGACGATCTCGATTGCTTTTGCAAGCACCTTGGCATCGCCTACTACCAACGGTTTGCACACATCGTAAATCTCTTTTTTTGTCAGGGATTTCATGGTGATTTCTGGTCCAATCCCTGCTGGATCTCCCATTGGAATGGCAATGATTTCTCTCGTTGCTGTCATGTCTGGTTCCTCCTTAACATTTTGCCAATAGATATTGAATGCTGGTGTAGATGGCTTTCTTGTCCCCTGCCATGCCGCCCTTGGTGATCAGCGGTATGCCATCAAGATATCCCCCGATGAGATGCCCGTAGGCGATCAGTGGAAGGACCTCTACCTCCAGCTTGATTCCTTCTGCTCGGCCGATGGCGCACAATGATGCAGTGACATCTCCGCCGCTGGTGAAGCAGCCTCCGATTTCATACTCGCTCTTCTGGATCACCAGCCGCGTGATTTTTCCGAGCCCGTCTGCGATTCGCTTCGCAAGACTGTCCTGGGTCGTATTCTGTTCTTTGGCAATTTCCTTCAGGTTAAGCGGCTCGGCCATTGGGGAATTGGTGGTGATGATCAGTATCGACTGCTTCTTCATCTCTTCCAGGACGACCTGAATCACGCGATCCGTTTCTTCGTCCCAGGATTCCGTCATGCTCGCCAATTTTTTCGCGTCCACGTAGATCGGCTGGGCATTTGTTTTTTCCACCAGATATTGCAGCTGGCTCGCCGCGTTCGTCGTAATGCTGCCAACCGTCACGAGGATCTTCTTGTCGTTGGCGTGTTGGCGAGCAAACACCTTGGAGTAGATGGCGGACAGCGGTCCCGGATCGACGGGAATCATCTGGTACTCTTTGATCGCTGCCATGGCTTTTGCGATCGATTCGATTTCCTCATCTGTCACGGCATCCATCACCAGAATCCGTTTGCCCTCCGCGATATGCGCGCGCATCGCCTGCTCCGTTTCCTTCTCTCCCGCCAAAACCGTTTCCAGACCGATATAGGAGACCGGATATTTGCTTTGTTTTTGCACAATGGCAGGCACGTAGGATTGCGTAACCGGCGCGACCGGATCATTCGCTACGTCCGTCGTCTGCAGCGGAACCCCATTCACCAGCAGGTAGCCCCCTGAGGTAATGCGCCCTGAATCCGGATAGGAGGCTACAACTACCGCCACCGCTTTATCACCAAGCCCGGCAAGTACCGTATCGATTTCTACCCCTATGTTTCCTCGCACCGTACTGTCGATTCGTTTGCAGATGACATCCGCGCCCCATTTTTTGAGATTATCCAGCACGGTCTTGACTCTCATCTGAGCAACTTCTTCTCTGGCATATCGGCTATCCGTATCCACCATCACGGCGTTGTAGGAATCTGAAGAAGGAAGATTGTTGTAGTGAACCATCGTAGCTGCTTCAAAGCCTTGCCGGGCGAGTCTCACCCCTGTCGCATTTGCTCCTGTCAAGTCATCTGCAATGACTCCAATTTTCATGTGGCCTCACCCACCTCTGCTGTCACAACTTTCAGATGTTCTTTTATTTTTTCCAGGTCTTCCGATGATAATCCATCATCTGTAATCAAACCGTCGAGTTCGGACAAGTCGCATACCTTCGTGAATGACTTCTGGTCAAACTTGCTGGAGTCTGCAACCATCCATGTAGTGCCGGCAGCTTCTATCATCAGCTTCTTGATGGAAGCCTTTTCAAAGGTCGTTACGGTAATTCCTGCCTCTACATGAACCGCATGCGCACCCAGGAAAAACAGGTCGACGTGGATGTTTTTCAGGATTTGCTCCGTCAAAGGACCGAACAAAGCCCCCACAGTATTTTGCAGCTCTCCGCCCGCCACGATAACTTTTACCTCGCTGTCCATCAGTTCGGCGGCGATTTTGATATCGTTGGTCACTACGGTCAGATTCTTTTTATCCTTCAGCAATCTGGCTATTTCAAGGGTAGTCGTGCCTGAGTCCAGCAGGATCGTCGAGTGGTCTTGAATCATCGTAACGGCTTTTCGG
>DASQMM010000551.1:0-2421 GCA_035645495.1 Brevibacillus sp.
CTCCCCTACGTGGGGGCTGGCGTGATGGCATCTGCTGTCGGGATGGATAAATGGATGATGAAGACCGTTTTTGCCCAAATCGGATTGCCTCAAGTGAAATATGTTGGTCTGCTGCGTTCGCAATGGGAGAAGAATCGAGAAGGCAGCATGGATCGAATAGAGGAGGAACTCGGGTTTCCTTGCTTCGTGAAGCCTGCCAACATGGGATCCAGCGTCGGGGTCAATAAAGCGAAAAACAGGGACGAATTGGCGCACGCTCTCGATATTGCCGCAAAATTTGACCGTCGTCTAATTGTCGAAGAATACGTAAATGCCCGTGAACTGGAAATCGGAGTGCTGGGAAATGAAGAGCTGATCACCTCGGTCGTCGGAGAAGTGATCGCGTCGAAAGAATTTTACGATTACGAAGCCAAGTACAAGGGTGCGGGGACGGAATTGTCCATACCTGCCATCGTTCCTGAGCATGTCACGGAGAAAATCGCGGAGATCGCCAAGACCGCTTTTCTGGCGTTGGACGGCTCCGGTCTATCTCGTGTCGACTTCTTCTGGGACGAGAAGAACGACAAGCTCTACATCAATGAAGTGAACACCATGCCCGGCTTTACGCCGTTCAGTATGTATCCGATGCTGTTTCAGGCAGCTGGCATCAGCTACAGCGAGTTAATCGACAGGCTCGTTCAATTGGGGCTTGAGCGTCATGAAGACAAACAGCGCAATATCGTGGATGCGGAAGAATTGGAATAAGAACAATCGTGCAACATATCCATAGACGAATAAAGAAGGATGCCCATGACAGGCATCCTTCTTTGCGTTACGGAGTCGAGTCGGTTTATTGAAGTTGTTCCAGATCAGAGATGACTGTCCACAGCTCCATGCCTCGGGATGCTTTGAACAAAAAGGCATGGTCACTGTCACGCATGGGAAGCAGAGCGGCAACGGCTTCCTCTTTGGTGGCAACGTGGAGCTTTGTGCCTTCATAGGCATCGCTGATGTGACGGGAGTGTTCACCCACGGTCACGAGCATGGAAAAGCGGTCGCGCAACGTGTTGGCGTACGTTCCCACTTGCCTGTGCAGAGCATCGCTTTCCATCCCCAGTTCAAACATGTCGCCGAGGACGAGCACCTTTTTGCGTTCGGGAAACAGTTCGGCAAAGGTGCCGATCGCGCCTTGCATCGAGGTCGGGCTGGCGTTGTAGGCATCGCTGACATAGACAGGGCCATGGGCGGAGTCGATTTGCTCAAAGCGCATGGCGGAGAGCTGGACGGTCGCCAAAGCTGCGACGATCTCGTCATGCGACATGCCCATCCGTCTGGCAATCGCAATCGCGGGCAAGGCATTGAGGACACTATGCTTGCCGTAGAGGGGGAGAAATGCCTCCAGGCGATCTCCGTTGGCAAAACAAGCGGTGAAACGCATGCCGCCGTCTACGGTCTCGATGTCTTCCGCCCACAGATCGGCTTTGCCATTGATCGAATAATAGAGGATTTCTCCCGGATACAGATGAGCGATCTGGTGCAGGTATTCGGAATCTCCATTCAGGATTGCCAGCCCACCCGCGGCTGTATGGGGCAGAAGCTCCGCTTTGGCCAGGGCGATTTTTTCCTTGGAGCCAAAATGTTCGATGTGGGACTCCCCTATGTAGGTGATCACGCTGATGTCGGGCCGGACCAGTGAAGCGAGCAGATCGATCTCCCCGGCATGATTCATCCCCAGCTCCAGGACAACAGCTTGATGCTCTGGTTTCACCTGCAACAGGGAGTAAGGGACTCCGAGGTGGTTGTTGAAATTCTTGTACGTCTTATAAAGGGGAAAGCGACTTCCCAGGACATGGGACACAATATCCTTGGTCGTGGTCTTGCCGATGCTTCCTGTGATTGCGATATAGGGGACATTGAAATCTTTGCGGTAGCCTGCAGCCAGCTTTTGAAAAGCGCGCAAGGTGTCGTTGACCAGGATCAGGCCAAATCCGTCAGGCAACTGCGCAGGCAGCTTCGTCTGGTCACTGACGATCGCGGCGACGGCTCCTTTTTCAGCCGCCTGCAGAAGGAATTCATGTCCGTCTCTTGCACCGCTCGTGATCGCGACGAACAAAGCGCCTTTGGTCAATTGACGGCTGTCGAAGTGGACGGAGGTTATTTGGGCCTCGGGAACTCCTGAGAGCAATATACCTTCTGCCAGCAAGGCTGCCTGTTTCAGGGCAACTGGTTTCATATGGGAAAACTCCTTTTCTTGATATCCTCCAAACCTCGAGGTCATGCTATCACGCGATCCCGCTGGCCGCAAGGGAAATTTCCTGTGACGCCGGGATTGATTCGCTTCGTTGGCTTCGTTATCATGGTAGGTATCATTACATACATACGAACCAATCCTCTCCAGGATGTATAGGCGAAAGGAGTTTACCCCATCATGGAAAAAAGCAT
>DASQMM010000552.1:0-3181 GCA_035645495.1 Brevibacillus sp.
GCCAATTGCCGCTATCCGAGGAAGAACGGGAAACGCTTGAGGGTGCGCAAACCTTATCCAATGCTTACCAAAACAGCATCAATGAGTCGCTTCGATTGTTGAAAAACAACGATCGGATGGGTCTGATCCTGAAGCTGAACAGCAGCGCAACACAGAAGGCAGCGATTGAAGACCGGATTACCTCGCTCGTAGAGATGCAGGATAGACAGTCGCAGGAGCTGTACCTGCAGTCTCTTAATCGTTTTGAACAATCGAGGAATTTCACGATCATTTTGATCGGCGCGGGGATCTTACTCTCCCTGATTTTTGGCATTGTATTGACACGAATGATTGCCAGACCAATTAATGAAGTAAAAGGGCGTCTGGTCGAGATGGCCAACGCAGGAGGTGACCTCACACAGCGCCTCCAGGTGAAATCGCGTGATGAGGTTGGTCAGCTAGCCCAAGAGTTTAACTCTATGCTCGACAGCATCCAGGGCATTATCAAAGAGGTCATGCATGATTCCCAACTCGTGTCTGAGACCTCCATCGTACTGGCGGAGCAAGCGAAAAGGTCAAGCCAAGCAAGTGAAAATATCGTGTTGACCGTAAAGCAGATTGCGGCAGGAGCAGAAACACAGGTAGAGAGCATTTCCGAGACCTCCGCATCGATGACGCAAATGTCGTCGGGAATACAGCAAATTTCCGCGAGCACACAGGAAGTTACCTCTTCTGCCAACTTGGCAAAGGAAATGGCGGAAAATGGAAGGCAAACGATTGACCAATCCATCGAAAAAATGGAAACGGTCACAACAAATGTTCTGCAGGCTTCAGAAATGATTAAGCATTTGAATCAAAGCTCACAAGCCATCGGGACCGTTATCAATGTGATCAGCGGTATCGCGGCACAGACGAATCTGCTTTCCCTGAACGCAGGAATCGAAGCAGCCCGGGCATCGGAGCATGGGCGTGGATTCGCGGTGGTCGCCAATGAGATTCGCAAGCTGGCGGAGGAATCGCATCAGGCAGCGGAACAAATCGCGGTGATGATCAAGCAAATCCAGAATGAAACGACCAAAGTCTCTGCCTTTATGATTGCCGAAACGCAAAATGTAAAAAAGGGACTGGAAGCGGCAGAGGAAGCACGTGAAGCATTCCAGCAAATCCATTCCGCAATCGAGACAGTGAGCAGACAAATGTCGGAGGTGTCGGCGGCGACAGTCCAAATGTCCGCTGGCACTGAGGAAGTTCTGCAATCGGTGGGGACTGTCGTACAGGTGGCAGAAGCCGCTTCGGATATGACGCACAAAGCACAGCAAGATGCTGAAGAAACGCAAGAAGTGATGAATCAGATGGTTTCCTCGATTTCGACGATGACCGATATCTCACAGCGGCTGCAAAACCTGGTGGTACAGTTCAAAGTGTAGCAACAGATAGAAAAGCGCAGGGTGGAATCTCCTGCGTTTTTTCTTTTCGCACAAATCAGACAGAATGTAATGGAGTTTTCAGACTTGCGATGCTACAATCAGATTTGTCGATTTCCTCGTCTTGATTGGGGAGGGATTGGCAAGCTCTTATTCATTTCATCGTTCGCAGATAGGTGGGGATCAAGATGTTTCTGAAAAAGTGGACCAGCGTCCTTCTGGCGACCGCGCTGCTGAGCCCGGTATCGGCATTTGCCCAAGGGACAACTCAAGCTGCGGGACAAGCTCCGCAAGGGATCGCGGCTAGCGCCAAACAAGTGATGCCGGCAGATGTGGTATTCACGAATGGTGTCGTGTACACCGTGGACCGGAATCGCAATGTCGCTCAGGCAGTAGCGATTCGCGGCGACAAGATCGTCTATGTCGGTACTGACGAGGGCGCGAAAAAGTACATAGGAAGCCAAACCAAGGTAAACGATTTGCAAGGAAAAATGGTCTTGCCCGGCTTTATCGACAGCCACACGCACGCAAGCAAAACCACCGGGCTGATCTATTCCATCGACCTGTATGACGGAGGTTCCATCGAGGAGTACCTCACCATTATTGAAGCCTTCGTGAAGGATCATCCACATGAAAAGACATTGCAAGGACGCGGTTGGAGCAATCCCGTAGCGCCGGGCATCGGTCCGAAAAAGGAAGCGCTGGACAAGGTGGTTCCAGATGTACCTCTCGCTCTTACTTCCGATGACGGCCATTCTCTCTGGGTGAACTCGGCAGCATTGAAGCTGGCAGGCATCACCAAAGATACGCCTAATCCAGAAGGCGGCATTATCGAGCGCGATCCAAAGACAGGGGAACCATCGGGAACGCTGCGTGAAAAGGCCATGGATCTGGTACTGGCCAAAATCGGCGGTTACACCGTCGAGCAGTACAAGAGCGGCATCGAAGAGTATCAGCTCAAAGCGGTCGAACGCGGCGTGACTACTGTTCGCGACCCCGACATGCTGCGTTATCCGAACGTATTGGAAGCGTACGAAGAGCTGGCAAAAGATAACAAGCTGACGATTCGTTACCGAAACGCGATTACAGCCAACCCCGACAAGGGGCCTGAGCAGATCGCCGAGTTTATCAAAATCAGAGAGCGGAATCAAAACCCGCTGTTCCAGGTCAATGCAGTCAAAATCTTCATGGACGGGGTAGTCGAGGGTGCTACAGCGTACCTGGAAAAACCGTATGAGCATAAGCATACCAATGGAGAACTGATCTGGAATCCGGAGGTTTACAAAAAAACCGCTGCTGAGGCAGACAAAGCCGGCTTCCAGCTCCATGTTCACTCCATCGGGGATGCATCGACCCGCATCGCGCTCGACGGTATGGAATATGCAGAAAAACAGAATGGCGCCCATGATTCACGCCACTCGCTGGTTCACCTGCAATTGGTGAATCCGGAGGACATTGCCCGTTTCAAAAAGCTGGGGGCAGTCGGTATTGTACAGCCGTTCTGGTTCATGCAGGAAGAGGGCTATTACGATGAGATTGAGGTGCCGTATCTGGGACATGAGCGCGCGCAGCAGGAGTACCCGATGAAAAGCTTTATCAATCAAGGTGTCCATATCGCGTCATCGAGTGATTACATCGTGACGCCGGAATTCAATCCGCTGCACGGCATTCAACAAGGGATTACCCGCATTGAAGAGGGAGAAACCGATCCAAGCAAAATCGCCAATCCTGATGAACGTGCCACATTGGCAGACATGATTGCCAGCTTCACGATTGAT
>DASQMM010000553.1:0-5418 GCA_035645495.1 Brevibacillus sp.
CAAATCTTTGTTCGTTGTCGGCAAACAATTCAGGCAGTCTAGCACCTAAAGGAAAGGTCAGATCTGTGCAGCATTCCCATGGAACGTGGACAGTCGTGTGGCGGATATCGCCGCAAACGGAAGTTCCATTCACTGTATCAATGGTCGAGTATTCGATGTTTTTGCGAATCGTGCCGCCGAGGAACAGTTTGAAAGTACGTGGGTAGGCCGTAGGCACCAGCTTGCATTGCTCCACGAAGACGTCTTTTAATACCCGCTTGATTTCCAGTGCAGCCTCTTCAAGAATAATGTCTGCCTCGACGCAAACCTGAACGGTCGGCTCAGCAAGTACAACAGGTACCTTAATGTTTTGAGGAAAGCTTGGTACGTTGGAACATTCTCCTAACGTACGGGGGTTTTGCACACTGCAAGGATCGCCGGGATCGCCGCCATTGCAAGGACGTTTTGTCATTTTTTGTATTTCCTCCTTAAATTTGTAGTCGTCTCATCGACACTACAATATATTGCTTGCCCACATTTCCCGCGTTGGCGTTTTACCGATGCAATAAGCCTGTTTTTCTTGTCCTGCTTTCAAATAGAAAGCGTCTAACCCAAAAAAGGACCCAATCTGGGTCCTTTCTTACGTAAGCAATCTTATTTGGTGTGCTCAATCAGACTTGGTCGTTCTCTTTTAGGCTCTTTAGTGGAAGCAATTGCTTGCGGAACCACCAAATCCGTCCCGTGATACGAATGAATCCATTGGACTCCTGTATTTCCGATGATGTCATTTTGAGTGGATTGGCAATCAGCATCGCCTTCCAATCACCCGTCTCTGTCCATACCTTATCGTGATAAGGAGGGAGGGCAGAGGGAAGGAAATTCTCCTCAGCGGATTTTTCCAATGAAGGGTGGAGAATGGTTGAGGAAAAAGGGATAGATAGGGTCTCATGCAATACTTTCCGATCTCCCTGGGACGTACCGATTCGTGTCAACCGGATCAGTCCATTGATCCATAGAATCAATCCGTTTGGGTTGTGACGAATATCCTTTACTTCCACTTCTATTTCAACTCCATGCTCTGACCACTGCGGTCCCCATTTGATCGATACAGGGTGTTCCCAGTCAACATCCCAGATCTCTTCCAACAGCGAAACCAGGACAAAAGAGCCATTTTGCTGCTCCATAAAAGGAATCTTTGGATAAACGACGGGATCATGTTTTAGGACCGCTACCGTTTGTGGAATCAGGGATTCGACCGTATCGGACGAGGGTGTGTTCAGATCGAATTGGGCATGGGATTCGGGAGGGGAAGATGGCGAGTGATGGATCGAGTCTTCCTCCATCGATTCTGTTGGCAATGCTTCTGTTCGTACAGTATCGGTCTCGATCATTTCCGATTCTTCCGGAGGGGGAGGAGGTAAGATTCGTTCCATTGGCTGGGGCTCGATCTGCGGCAGCTCGGGAAGGCTGTCTTCCTGTTGTTGAATGATGGGCTCTTCTGTTGGGGCAGAAACCCTTATTTTGCCTTTTGGACGTGTTTTTCTTGTCTTTAGCACGGGTGGCTTCATTGGGCGCATGTTGGGGGAAAAGGCTGACGGTTGTTTTTTGACGAGGTGCTTTCCCAAGGTAGGCTTTCGCTTGGTATTTCGCCTTACTTGCTTCCTGGGTTTGCTCTTCTTTTTCTCAATCGAGAGGATCTGATCCAGATAAGGCTGAAGCCTTTGAGCGAGCTTTTCAAAGCTAATGGCGACACTCGGTGTTTGTGGTGAGGAATATCTGCCGACTGTATGATGAAGCCAAATGTCCTGCCCTCGTTGACCAAAGGAAGTGTTTCTTTGCGTGGAAGTTCTCTTCAGGGCACTCATGGATAACCTCCTCACATAATTTCGATTCATGATTGTTTCGCCGATCGACACTTTACTATCAATACGTCAGCAATTGTCTTTAGGTATAGTCGCGTGCCTCCTTAAGTCGAGAAATATTCGCCTGCATGGCTATGGGTAAAAAGAGTAAAGCCCTCGCATCAAGATGCGTGAGCTTCACCTTTTCCATATGGGATGATGCGATTTACGACAGCTGCAAAAGGCTCTCGATGTCAGAGGAGAGTTCCTCTGGCTGGACGCGGGGACCGATGCGTTTTACCACATTTCCGCTCTGATCGACCAGGAATTTGCCAAAATTCCATTCGATATCCTGGTCGTCACCGTTTGGAGCATTCGCTTTCAGGTGTTGGTAAAGAGGGTGAGTATCAGGCCCGTTTACATCGATTTTTGCGAACATCGGGAAGCTGACGCCGTAGTTTCGGTCACAAAACTGGGCAATCTCCGCCTCGTTGCCAGGTTCTTGTCCGGCGAACTGATTGCAGGGGAAGCCGAGAACGGTAAAGCCCTTCTCCTGGTACCGTTCATACAATTCCTGAAGGCCTTTATACTGTGGAGTTAGCCCGCACTGGCTGGCTGTGTTGACGACCAGCAGGACGTTCCCTTTATACGGAGCAAGGGTCGTTTTCTCACCGGAAATAGTCGTTACCTCAATGTCGTATATGCTCATCTGCGATCCCACCTTTTTGATCTCTTTAAGTCCATCATAGCATGTTGATACATCGACGGGCCAGGTCGTTGCCCGGTGTGTAACACTTTTGACAGGGCTTTCGGCACCTGATAAAGTGAAAAGGATAGATCACGATGTAGGAGTGAACCCAGATTGAAGATCGGATGCCATATTAGTGTCGGAAAAGGCTTGGAAAAAGCAGTTCTGAACGCAATGGAATTGGGAGCTGAGTCCTTGCAGGTGTTTACCAAAAACCCGAGAGGCCTTCGCCCGAAAAAAGTAGATTACAAGGATGCCGCCAAAGGCGTCGAGCTTTTGCAAAAACATGATCTCACCCTGGTCTGCCATACGCCATACATCACCAATCTCTCAACACCCAAGGAAGACCTGCAGGAAGTGACGATTCGCTCCATTCTGGAAGATCTGCATATTGCGGAAAGCTATGGCGCTGTCGGGGCAGTCGTTCACTGCGGCAAGCACGTGGGCGAAGGAGAGGAATACGGAACCAAGCGCATGGTTGAGACACTGGACATGATTTTGTCCCAATATGAAGGCCCTGTAAAGCTCCTGCTGGAAAATACGGCTGGACAAGGTTCCGAGCTTGGATTGACCATTCCGGCGTTGATGGAGATTCGCGGCGCTACCCGCTACCCGGAAAAAATCGGCTTCTGCTTTGATACCTGCCACTCCTTTGCGGCTGGCCAGTGGCAATTGGAGACGTTTGATCAACTGACAGAGCAGATGAAAGAGACAGGCTACCTCGACCACCTGGTGGCGATTCATTTCAATGACAGCAAAGCTCCGTTTGCCAGTCAAAAAGACCGCCATGAGAAGATCGGCAAGGGCGAAATCGGCAGTGAGGCGCTGGCGAAGTTTTTGGTCTTTCCTCTGTTTGAACATCTGCCGGTCGTATTGGAAACACCTGTGGAAGATGAAAAGGAATACGCTGAAGAAATGGTCTACCTGCATGGCTTGCGTGAGATTGGCTTGTCCCAGGTGATACAGGAGGGATAAGACAATGGAATGGCTCGTACTCGCATCTACCTATTACCCTGCAAATCCGGATCAGCTGTCTGCTTATGAAAGCTTTCGGGTGATGGTAGACAATAATCGGACATGGATCATTTTCGTAGAACTGATTTTGGTGTATTATATGGGGTTTGCCACACGGATTCGCATGCCGATTTTAAAGACAATACTTCTGCTCATCTTCTTGTTCGCAGGCTCGTTGATTTTTGCTATTTTGGATACGGGACTCCCAGTAAAAAGCTCGTTGATGGTCGCCATCGCGATTCTCGTCATTGTAAAAGTACGGATTAAACCAAACACCAACCAGAGAGGGTAGGGGGAGTGTAGATGAAGCGGGAAGATGCCCTGTTTAATTGGCTGCAAATTCAGGTCGTAGCCGATGCCAGGCCAGATGACAAGTCTGCCTTGGATACTGCCGCTTTTTTTCGCGATGTCTTGCGTGAGGATCATGGGATCGAAGACTTGGCATATCGACGGGAAGGGGACTGGTACGTCCTGACCGATAAGACGAAGACCGAAGCTTCAGAATCCAGATACCCCGCGGAAGCCATAGATGCCCTGTTGGTTGCCATAGAAAATGAACCCCGTTATCAGGCATGATTTTCGGGAATCCGATAAACTCCTTCCAGCTCCGATGCTGGCAGGAGTTTTTATTTCCTTCAAATTGTTTCAGGTTTTGTCAATAAGCCAAGTTTTTCTATTGTTTCTGCAACCTTTCTGTCATACGTCCCGTCAGTAACGGTGCCCAGGGTGAGGTTAGATAAAGGGACAGAGACATGAAGGAGGAACATCTATGAAAAAAGTGTTGACCAGACCCGTCGTGGCCGTCATGACGACAGCCGTATTGATTGGCGGGGTGACGCCCTTATTGGCGAATGCCAGTGTGGAGGCGACCTCAGGAAACGCCAAAATATCAGTAGGTACGATCACAGCTACTCCGCTCGAGAACAAGGAGGTAGTAGCAGCCGCCGCTGTTAAGACATCTCAGTCGGCACAGCTAACGGCCAGTACTACTCGGGAATTGACTCCTTCGGCGACCAAAGTAGTCATGAATGACGAAGGCAAGAAAATTACCCGCTACAATCTTCGCGAGTTGGCCTTGCATGACCCTGATACTCTGCAAATTTTACTGAAGCAACAAGCTGAACATCTTTACATTATTGTAGATGAGCTGGATCTCGATACTCATTTGCAAACGTTTATGCAAGACCATCCAGAAGAATGGGTACGCATTTATCAAGAGCACTATCGTGATATTTGGCTGGAAGTTCGTTTCTTGGAAGATCAGGAGATCGTCAGCGTAGATGCTGAGACAAGAGACAACAAGGTTTACATAAAAGGGGTTGTTTCACCCGATGTAACCAAAGTGATCATCACCAAGCCGAATGGGGACACAATCTCTGTCGTGCCTTCCAGTGAGCATACGTTTACAGTAAGCTTCACCTGGGACGCAAGCATGAAGGACCAGTACGCTATCGTGAAAGCCTATGCAGACAGCAAACTGGTAGATAGCAAGAATGTCAAACTGATTGCACAAGAAGCAGAGAACCTTCTCATGCAAGTGCAATCCGTCTTGGATGCCAAGAAATCTGAGTTGAAATTGCGCGGCATCGTGATGCTTCCTGCCGATAAAGTTACTGTTACCTACAACGGCGAGAAGAAATCAGTGAAAGTGCAAAAGCTTTGGGATGGCGTAGGCAGCTTCAATGCTACTCTGAAAGATGTAGAGGCAGGCAAAGGAAAGGCATTGGTAGAAGTCTACGATGGAGACAAAAAGCTTGAGTCCACTTATGTAGATGTTCAGGTAATCAATGAAAAAGACAAACCGGAAACGGGAAAATATGAACTCACGGGTACAGC
>DASQMM010000554.1:0-1888 GCA_035645495.1 Brevibacillus sp.
CCTAAGCGTTCTCTCCTTTTTCCTCCGCCTCACTACAGATGGAGGACCACAAAAACATGAGGACGCGGGTGATCTTCCCGCGTTTTACTTAACGATTATTTGGTGAGATAAGTAGAGATGCCTTCGCGAAAAGGAATTGGAGTGGTCGTAAAGGTGTCGTACAAAAGCTGTCCGTCGTGACAAGCATTGCCTTCCAGAAGCATGGTCAACTGCGTGTTGGTGATGGGAAAGAACGAGAATCCCTCCATTAGATTGACGACTGGCTTCATGAGCGCAAGCGGGATATGCGCTTTCCGTACACGGGATTTTCCAATGGCCACGCCGATCTCATCCAGGATCTGACCATAGCTGATGCGAGCTGGTCCCCCGGTTTCATAGATGCGGTTGACAGCGGAGTCCAGCGTCAGGGCTTGGACAAAAACATCCGCTACTGTCTCGCGTGCCACGGGCTGCAAGGGATAGGAGCCGTCCCCGATGACGGGTGTGACTGGCATCCGGACAAGGTCAGCAAGCATGTTGACGAACTCGTCTCCTGGACCGAAGATGACGGAGGGACGAAAGATGACATGCGGGATGCCGCTGTTCTGGACCAATTGCTCTGCTTCGTACTTGGTGCGGTGGTAAGCGCTCGTTGCGTTTTCGCGGGCTCCCAGCGCACTCATGTGGACGAAGCGCTTGATCCCGGCTTGCTTGGCTGCTTCCAGCACATTTCGCGTTCCTTCCACATGCACTCGTGAAAAGGTAACTCCTTTTCCCGGCTGCTCGCGAATAATGCCGACCAAGTGAATCACGGCATCACAATCCTGCATGGCGGCGGCCAAAGATGGCGGGTCGAACAAATCTCCTGCAACCCAAGTTACTCCTTCTCGCTCGTCCTCTTTCATTGCTTGATTCTTCTGAGACCCCGGACGTAACAGACAGACACACGGATAGCCCTCTCGCTGCAAGCGAGCCAGGATGCCTTTTCCGACAAAGCCGGTAGCCCCGGTCAGAAAGACTTTCATCTGAATCCCTCCTGTCAATCTGCACCATTTTTTCCTTCCATTTTACCTTACTTTCCATCCGGGATACCATTCGAAATAAGCGGCGAAGGATTGCCCGTCCGCGATCTGCCTGTATAATGGATGGGGAAGGGGGTTATACCAATGGCACAACGGAAAGTACCTGTCGAAGAGATTCTGGATACGCTGCAGCAGCTTTATCCAGATGCGCATTGCGAGTTGAACTATCGAACACCATTCGAGCTTTTGATCGCTACGATTCTGTCAGCTCAATGTACCGACAAACGAGTCAATGAAATCACAGCCCCCATGTTCGAGAAATTGAATGAACCTGAACACTACCTTCATTTGACACAGGAAGAAATGGAGGAGCATATAAAAGGGCTGGGGCTGTATAAAAATAAGAGTAAAAACATCCTGGAGACCTGTAGAATCCTTTTTGAGAAATACAATAGCGAGGTCCCGCAGACACATAAGGAACTGGAGGCATTGCCAGGCGTAGGCAGAAAGACGGCGAATGTGGTCTTGTCCAATGCCTATGGAATACCTGCCATTGCCGTCGACACGCATGTCTTCCGGGTGGCGAACCGCTTGGGTTTGGCGAAAAGCGAAAATGTCGATGAAGTAGAGCGTCAGCTGATGAAACGGATCCCGCGGGAGAAGTGGTCGGACGCACATCATTGGCTGATTTGGCACGGCCGCAGGATCTGCTCGGCGCGCAACCCGCAGTGTGCGGTATGTCCGTTGCAATCCATGTGCCGCCATGCTCAGGCGGAAGCCAAGAAAGCTGCCGCCAAAAAGAAGGCATAACACGTTTTTTTCTGCCACTTTCTCCAAATAAACCGAATGCATATTGACAGTTTTCGCTGAGTAGACGTACACTTATT
>DASQMM010000555.1:0-6221 GCA_035645495.1 Brevibacillus sp.
TCGTTGCGACCCCGAACCTGTCAGGAGGTTCTTACTACTGCACTTCGTCCTTTTGCTACCGCAAGAACCACGATCACGGCGGCGACGATGCCCCCTGCTGTAATGGATTCTGCTAGCAGCAGCCAAGAGGCTAGCATCGTCAGAAAGGGCTGGACGTACTGGATTTGTCCTACCTTGGAAACACCGCCAATGGCAAGCCCATGATACCAGGCGAAAAAGGCGAGGAATTGGCTGATGACGCTCACATAGCCAAAGCCAAGCCAGGTGGTCCAGGTCGCGTGCTGCAATTCTTTCAGCAGGGGGCCTGCGATGGGTACAACCAAAAAGGGAAAGGCAAGCACCAATGCCCAGCTAATGACCTGCCAGCTTCCCAGTGTTCGGGAGAGCTTTCCACCGACTGCGTAACCAACCGCTGCAGAGAGGACGGCAGCAAGCAAGGCTAGGTCTGCCCATTGCAATGCTCCCATACCGGAAATTATGGCGTAACCGAGAATCGTGACACAAGCCGCGATGCTGGAGAGCCAGTACAGGCGGGACGGACGTTCTCCAGAAAAAAAGGCAGCGGCCCCTGCAGTTGCCAAGGGCAAGAGAGCAACGATAATGGCGCCATGCGAGGCGGGCACGCGTTCCATCGCCCAGGCAGAGAAAAACGGAAAGCCGAACACAACTCCTGCGGCGACAAGAAATAGCTGTTTGATTTCTGCCCAACGGGGAAAGGGCACGCGTCTGATTGCTAAAAAAATTGCTGCCAATAAAGCTGCCACCAATGAGCGCCCCAATCCAGCAGAAGCAGGGGAGAGCACATCTACGATCAGTCTGGTAGACGGAAGGGTCAGACTAAAACTGCAAACACCCAACAAGCCGTAAAGCATACCTGCGTGTTCGACTGCCAGGCTGCTTTTTTCTTTTGCCTTCGCTTCAGCATGCAACATGTAGATCCCATCCTTTATTTGAGACATCTGGTGTACTGTTCTCTCATCTTAGAACCGGCTTGAGAGAAAGCATAGGGCCAATTGGTTGCAGGATCAGTAGGCCAATTTGTCGAAAAGCTCCAAGATATAAGGTGCAGGAGCATTCAGAAAAGGCGGTGTTGGCAATGGAGTGGAAGCCGGACAAGCAAAGCAGTGAGCCTGTCTATCAACAGATCGTAAAGCATTTGGAGCGGCAGATCATCGATGGGGAACTGCCCCCGGGAACGGTTTTGGCTGCTGAGCGAGCCCTCGCAAGACGTTACGGAGTGAATCGGGGGACGGTGTCAGCAGCTTATGAGGAGCTTCGGGCATCTGGTCTGCTCCAATCCTTGCAGGGAAGCGGCACTTGGGTGAGCCGCCATCTCTGGGGCGTGCAGCAGATTCCGAATTGGCACAAATATACGAATGGAGGGGCGTTTTTGCCAGCTTATCCATTGAGCAAGCGCATAGGAGAGGCATGCTTTGCACCCGGCATCATCAACTTGGCAAAGGCGGAACTGTCTCCGCCCATGATTTCTGCCATGCCGCTGGAGCGATTGTCCAGGCTCCATGAAGCAGGGCTGGAGTTGGGCTATGCGCATCCGAAGGGGAGCCCGGAGCTGCGGGAGGTTCTGGCTGTTCATTTGCGCACCCAATATGGCATAACCGCTTCGCCGGAGGAGATTCTTGTAACCTCGGGTGCACAGCAAGCGCTGCATCTGCTTTCCTTGTGCCTGCTCAGTCCCGGCGACGCGGTCGCGATGGAAGGACCGTCCTACTTTTACTCCTTGCCGCTATTTATCTCCGCAGGGTTGCGATTGTATCGGCTGCCGATGGATGAAGCGGGAGTCCTGCCTGAGCAGATTCGGTCTCTTCATCAAAAGCATAAGATTCGCATGGTCTTCGTCAATCCGACCTACCATAATCCGACGGGGATCGTCTGGAGCGAGTCCCGTCGGCGCCATGTATTGGAGATCTGCCAGGAACTGCGCCTCCCTCTGGTAGAAGACGATGCTTACGGAGCACTTACGCTGCATGGGCGAGCCAAACCTCCCCTGCCCATCAAAGCGATCGATAAAAGTGGCGTGGTGCTCTATGTCAACAGCATGTCCAAAACGGTCGCTCCCGGTTTGCGCATCGGATGGCTGGCAGGCCCCAGATCCGTCATCGAGCGCCTTGCTGATGCCAAACAGCAGATGGATTTTGGAACGAGCAGTATCTCGCAGCAGCTTGCTGCCTCTTTCCTGGATGACACGAGCTGGTCAGCACAGATGGAACGTCTGTCCTCCTACTTGCTGGAGCAGCGTCAGACCATGCTGGATGCTTTGGAGAACGAGGTGGGTGACTTCTTGTCATGGAATGACCCGGAGGGCAGCTTTCACTTCTGGTGCAGACTGCATAGGCCTCTCGATGAGGAAGAGCTTTTGGATGCCATGATTCGCGAAGGAGTAGTCTGCACCCCCGGCGGCGTATACGGGGCGGAGGCCGGTTGGCTTCGTCTGACGTATTCTTGGGAAAGCAAAGCTGGCATCCAGGAAGGGATACGTCGATTGGCTCGTGTTTTGCGTGCATTTGGGCTATAACAGGATGGATCCCGGAACATACTACCAATGACGTGAAAAAGGAGGGAGACCATGGGGTTCTCGCTGGTTATCGGGTTTATTGAATCCCTCACTTCTTATTATGTGACGCTGGTCCTGTTGATTACGGGCTTGCTTTTGCGTTTCGGCTATTATCCCGCTTACCATAGCCGCGAGATGAGCATGGACGCTGCTTTGGCAAAGGGGGGAGGATACACCTGTCTCATTCTCTCTGCTCTCGTGTTGGTCATGCACTTCGTCGTTACTTGAACTGTCCGAACCTGCGAATATAGGTGACGACATCGACGTGAATGGCAGCATGTTGAAATATTTCGTCCCAGTTATTCCGATGCTGTCTCCAGTAGGGATGCTGGTGGCGACGCATTTCTTCATACAAACCGAAAATATCGACTTTCTTTTTCTGCATTTTGATGAGCAGCTTTTCAGCGTTTTCCTTGATGTTTTGACTGATTTCCTTTTCGCGTGCTCTCAGCTTCTCCAAGGAGGGCTTATGATCGAATCCATCCTCTGCCAGGCTCCCTTCCCCGCGAATGCTGAAAGTGAAGACAGGAAAGCCATTGCGGATTTCCGATTTGACGCGGGAGCGCGCGCCGCGCACCTCGAATGTGGTGACGCTCCTTTCCTGTTCGGGCCCATTTTTTACAATGACCTCATCACCTGCTGTAAAAGTGCCGTTGAGCCAACGCAGCGTCTTGATCTCCTGATCGGACAGCCAGCCGACCAATCGATCTCCGCGCATGATGGCTCCGCCAGCCATCTTGGCTTCTTGCTTTTCGATACGCAGAGCGGGAAGGACACAGTTTGCACCACCGTGGAAGTAGCTGGAAAACTCCCCGATCGTAGAGGTTTTGGGAAATCTGGCGGTTTTGGCTTCTCCTTCCTCCATCAAGGTGCTGATGTATCTTCCCGAGATAGGCATCAGCTTGGGGGCGAGGTCCAGGACTTCCCTGGCTCTGCCTTTGGCGATCACAAGCTTGATCTTGGGCCGGGATTCATGATCGCGATAAAACAGGTCCAGTGCGCGATCGATCCCTTCCTTCGCCAATTCTTCGCCGATGATGATGATTTGCAAGTGATCGTAGTAAGGCTGACGCGCCACCCGGGTAGTCAAGATCCGAATACATTCAAAAATAGACGGACCGGTAGCACTCGCATTCCATACAGGGGAGATATTCGGAGTACTGATGCGGCCTGACAACGCCTGTGCTTCTGTCAGCTGTGCGGTAAATTCATAGAAATTGCGTTTCTCATCCTCCGTACGCACCTTGTCGATCGCAACAGCCATTACGATAAGCCGATCCTGAATCTCGACCCTGTCCCAACAGCCAGCCAGCAGGAACGTCAACAGAAGGATTAACGAAAGGAGCAGGCGTATTTTCACGGCGAAGATACCCTCCTTGCCCTCCACTTGTAGGCCATGATCAGGGATAGGGGAACCAGGCTGACCAGTCCGACGCCGAGCCAGCTTGTCCATTGGCTCCACTTTTCCACTTCCAGTACATTGCGAGGAAGAACGGCGATCAAATACACAATTGGTACATAGAGAAGAGAGACAACACGATGTTCTTGCAGACGCAGCAATTGAGCCGTAATCAGACTGGCGCAGTAGTGGAACATGACAGTCGAGGTGACAGCAAAAGGTACCCAGACCATCATCATGACCGAATCGAGTCTTTCAATAAATGAGCCGGGAACTTCAATACTTTTGATGATGGCAAGCGTAGGATATTCGATCAGCTCCACTTCCGCGGCTCCCATCAAGGCAATGCTTAGAATGGTCAGGAGTGTGTAGAGAACAACGGCCATCCCGATGGCAAGGAATGAGGATTGCAGCACACGAGACGGATTCTCCATAAAAGGATGGAGGAACAACAAAATCTCAAAACCTAGCAAAGAAAAAAAGACGCTGGGAAATGATTGCAGGACAGGTTGAAAGCCTTCTCCCAAGACGGGGAGAAGCCTGCCGAAATCGGTCTCGCGCAAGGTTTGCGTCAGAACGAGCAACAAGGCGAACAATGCGAGAGGCTGGATAAACTCGTTGAAACGAGCGATAGCGCTTATTCCCTGCTGAATCAGATACGTACTGGTAACCAGCATGCCAAGCACGATGACTTCTACTGGGGTCAAATCTAATAAAAACAGCTTCGTGACATCTGCTGACATCCGCACGATCGTACCTACGAACATCAAAAAATAGAGTAGAAAAGCAAGTAAAACGAAGGTGCCCAGAACATGCCCAAGAAGCAGCGGCCCGTATTGGATGATGCTTTTTCCCGGGAAGCGATTGCCCAGGTAGGCCATGATCGAAACTGCGATGACAGCATATCCCCCGGCCAGGAGAATCACGAGCCATCCGTCCACCCCTGCACTGCCTACCAATCCGGAAGGCAAGGAGAGGACACCTACTCCTACCATCGCGGCAAACATTTGCAAGGCCATCTGCGTGCTGGTCAATTTATCTTTGATCATCGCTACCACCCTTTCTTGCGCTTTTGGAGATTCATTCGTTTTGAGTTGAACGAATGCAGGATTTCCGGTCTCTCCTTCAGGTAAGGAAGCGGGGCACGGACGAGCAAATCCTTCCAATCCCTGGTGCGATAAGGGACGATGGGAGAAAAGTAGTGGATACCAAAGGACTTGAGAGATACGAGATGAGCCAGGATCAACAACGCTCCCAGAATCAATCCGAACAGCCCCAGGCTTCCGGCCAACAGCATCAACGGAAAGCGGAGCATCCGCAGGGCAATTGACGCATTGTAGGCGGGGACCAGAAAAGTCGAGATGGCGGTGATGGCGACGACGATCACCAGGACGGGACTGACAATCCCCGCTTCCACAGCGGCTTGACCAATCACAAGTCCGCCTACGATCCCTACTGTCTGACTCAGCATCTTGGGCAAGCGCAAGCCAGCCTCACGCAACATTTCCAGTGTGGCCTCCATGGCGATCGCCTCTACTAAAGAGGGGAACGGTACTTCTGCACGAGTTGCGGATATGCTCAGGGCAAGCTGTGTCGGAATCATGCCGGGATGGTAGGAAATAAGCGCGATATAGAGGGCTGGCAAAAAAAGGGCTACCAGAGCGCCGACAGCACGAATGATGCGAATCGCGCTTCCAATCAGCCAGCGGTCATAGTAGTCATCAGGAGCCTGAAACAGCATGGAAAAGGTAACAGGAACGATCAGGACGAAGGGAGAGCCGTCCACCATAATGGCGACGCGGCCTTCCAAAATGGCGTGCAAAACCTTGTTCGGCAGCTCTGTATTCTGCACCTGCGGGAACGGAGAGAACCAGCTGTCCTCTATCCATTGTTCCACGATCCCGCTGTCGAGAACCTGGTCGATGTCGATCGTGTCCAGTCGGGTGCGAACCTCGTGCAAGACATCTGGATGGACAATCCCCTGGACATATAGCAGGGCTACCTTTGTTTTTGTCTGTCTCCCGATTTCCCGAATATGAATGTGTAAATCAGGGGTCGGAAGCCGTCTGCGAATCAAGGACAAGTTGGTACTGAGCGATTCCACAAAACCATCGCGTGGACCGCGCAGGTTGCTCTCGTTTTCGGACTCCTCTATGCTTCTTGATTCCAAACCGTTGCTGATTGCTTTATAGGCAGTCTGCTCGGACGGCGACCAGATGACAATAAATCCATCTAAGATGGCTTGGACAG
>DASQMM010000556.1:0-3079 GCA_035645495.1 Brevibacillus sp.
ATGCTGTGCTTCCAGCAGGATAGTACGGTCACTTTGCACGATCATGGGTAAATCGGGACGGTAAGACAAGAGACTCACCTCAAAAAAGGACATATATACTCAGTCTGATGGTAACACAATCGGGAAAAGAAAGAAAAACGAAGCGGTAACATTTGTCCCATGGTGGGAAACAATAACCAAAGTCCCGTGGAAAGGAGGAGGCAGATCATGGAATGGTGGGGGACAGTGTTCAATCTCTTCATGGTGATAGTCCTCGTGCTTCTCAACGGCTTTTTTGTCGCCACAGAGTTCGCGATAGTCAAGGTGAGGGAGTCAAGGATCGCCCAGTTAGTGGCAGAGGGAGAGGGCCGCGCACGCAGCGTTGAGCAGGTTCTCCAAAATCTGGATGCCTATCTGTCTGCCTGCCAATTGGGGATTACACTCGCGTCGCTGGGACTTGGCTGGCTGGGGGAACCTGCTGTCGCTCACCTGCTGCATCCGGTCTTTCACTATTTTAACTTGAACGAGACCCTGGTTGGCAGCATTTCCTTTATACTCGCGTTTTCCGTCATTACCTTTTTACATATCGTCTTGGGCGAACTGGCTCCCAAAACCTTTGCCATTCAGCGGACGGAGTGGGTGGCCATGAACGTAGCCAAACCAATCCAGCTTTTTCACAAGGTCATGTATCCGTTTATCGTATTTTTGAACTGGTCGGCCTTTCGCTTTCTCTCCCTCTTTCATCTTTCTATGGAACCTCATCAGGAGGCGCATACCGAGGAAGAAATCCGGATTCTGGTCAACGAAAGCCATAAAAGCGGCTTGATTGATCAAACAGAGCTGATGCTGGTGGACAATATTTTCGATTTCTCGGAAACGATGGCCAGAGAGATCATGGTCCCGCGCACCGATATGATCGTGCTGAATATCCACGATTCCTTTGAGGAAAATGTCCGACTGGTGCAGACCGGGCATTTCACCCGCTACCCGGTGGTAGACGGAGACAAGGATCATGTGGTCGGAAGCCTCCATATCAAGGATCTGCTGACAGGAGTACTGCAGGGGGAGAAAAAGGATATTCAAGCTCTGATGCGCCCGATATTAAGCGTCCCCGCGACGATTTCCATCAGTCGCCTGCTGACGATGCTGCAAAAGCAGCGGGGGCAGATGGCGATCATCATTGACGAATACGGGGGAACTGCAGGGCTGGTCACGCTGGAAGATATAATGGAAGAGATCGTAGGAGACATCCAAGATGAATTCGACAATGAACGCCCGGAAGTGGAAAGAAAAGACGGGATCCTCTCCCTGGACGGGCGGATGCTGCTGGAGGAAGTCAGCGATTACCTGGACTTCGAGCTGACCTCCAACGAAGTGGACACGCTGGCCGGTTGGATCTACACGCAGATTGATCATACGCCGAAGGTAGGCGATTTGATCCGGGAGGGAAATTGGCAGTTTATGGTCGAGGAAGTGGATCACTACCGGATTACACGCGTTCAGGTCACACATTTGACGCCGAAGCCGGATTCCCCAGAAGAGGGAGGGGAACAGTAGATCAGAGACAAGAAAGTTTGCAAAAATTCTTTTCAAAGTAGCACAGTGTGCTATAATAGGACAAAGATTTTGTAGATAATAGAGTGGAGCAGAGACTAGAGGAGGAACCAGAGATGAGAAGAGCAAGCAGTTTTGTAATGGCAGCATTGCTGTCGTTGACTTTGGCAGCATGTGGAGCGGGATCGAACGGTGGATCACAGCCGGCAGCCCAACCGCAAACGCCAACTCAAACAGAAACACCTGCAGCAGGGGAGACAAAGACTGTAAAGCTGGGCTTGACCCAATTTGTCGAGCATCCGGCCTTGGATAGCATTCGTCAGGGGATTCTGGACGGTTTGAAGGAAGCAGGCTATGAAGACGGCAAGAACTTGGCCGTCGATTACCAAAACGCGCATGCCGATATGAACAATGCCGTAACGATTGCCCAGAAGTACGCGGGTGATCATAAAGATATTGTGATCGCGATTGCGACGCCATCCGCACAAGCGGCGGCCAAAGCGATTACAGACAAACCAGTCGTATTCAGCGCGGTGACAGATCCGCTCTCCGCACAGCTGGTGAGCAGCCTGGAAAAGCCTGAAGGCAATGTGACCGGAACATCCGACAAAGTGTCGATGGAACAGCAGCTTGAATTGATCAAGACATTCCTGCCCGAGCTGAAAAAGCTGGGCGTCATCTATACTACTTCAGAGGTAAACGCTGAAGTGCAAGTGAAGGATCTGGAGGAAGCGACCAAAAAGGCCGGGGTAGAGCTGGTCAAGGCCGGAACCTCGCAAATGTCCGAAATTCAGATCGCAGCCCAGGGATTGGTCGGAAAGGTAGACGCGATTTTCATTCCGATCGACAACTCAGTAGTCTCTTCCTTTGAAGCTGTGCTTGGTGCGGCCGAAGCAAACAAGGTTCCGGTCTTCGCCTCTGATACAGATACCGTCAAACGCGGTGCTGTCGCGACGTACGGAATTGATTACTACAAAATGGGAGTACAAACAGGTGAGATGGCGGCTCGCGTGCTCAAAGGGCAGACGGTCGCAGAAACACCTGTCGAGATTTCCAAAACCGCAGATCTCTACATCAATGAAGCGGCAGTGGAAAAATTCGGACTTACTGTCACGGACGCGCTTAAACAACAAGCGAAAGAACTCATCAAGTAAAGAGAGCCTCGTGCTCTCTTTTTTTTACATCTTTTAAAATCGTTTTTATCATGATACGATTAACTAAATTTGAGAAGTGGGGGTTATGAAAATGGTAAAAAAGAGAAAAAATCCGATGAAAATGGTTGGGCGTTTTTTTATTCCTCTCTTACTTTTGTCCGTTACCGCATGTGGACAGCAAAGCAGCGCTCCAGCGAACACCAATTCGCAACAGCCTGAGACGCCAGCAGCCAACGCTCCGGCACCTGCTCCGGAAGAGAAGAAGCTTACTATTGGGATCGCACAGTTTGTAGAACATCCAGCTTTGGATGCAGCGCGAGAAGGATTTATTGCGCAAATGGCGAAAAATGGTTATGAGCAGGACAAGCAGGTTGTATTTGATCACAAATCCG
>DASQMM010000557.1:0-3055 GCA_035645495.1 Brevibacillus sp.
TAATCGTGGGCAGCGTACCATTTTCCTTGCTGCTCGGCGCTCGTTTTCGGTGCGACTGCCACAGACATCATCATTCCCGCAGCCTGGGCACGCGCTTTGGCACGCCGGAGAAACTGCGCATATGTGTTCCGATCGGCAGCGGGCAACGCCTCCATGTCAAAATGGATGTCTCCGAAGCCAAGCTCCCGGGCTGTTGCGAAGATATTGTCCAGCACCTTTTGTTGCAGCGCTTGATCGTTCAGGACAAGACTGCCCAATTCCGAACTGAATTGATCTCCCTCCAGATTGGTCACCACAAACATCATGACGACCTGATTTTCCCTCGTGATCGCAGGGAATTCATTCAGAGGAGGACGGGAAAGTGTACCGTCCCGTTGGATCCGAAAGCTGAAAGGTGCCAGGTAAGTCAAATGGGGAGCTGCTCTGCGTACATCCGCTTCCAATGCCGGGCTTACGGTCCTGCGAGGCTCGGCATACGCGACGAAATCCGCTGCCCGGCGGGGACGGGGCGGAATGTACAAGCGCTGACCGATGGACAAAGGGCGGTACATCGATATTCCGTTTACCCTCGCCAACTCTGCGGCACTGATCTGATAGCGTTGACCGATCGTATACAGCGTATCCCCCTGTTGCACCACGTAAAAGCTTCCCACGATCGGAATCACAAGCGCCTGTCCGACAACGAGCTTGTTTGGATCAGGCAGCTCGTTTGCCCTTACGATCTCCTCGACTGACGTATCAAATTCTCTCGCAATCTCCTGCAAGGTCTGTCCTTCTTCTACCACATAGATCTGCATGCTCCTCCTCCTTCGCACAATCTCTCTTATCCTTGTATTCGGGAAGGAGGCGGTAGGTGTATGTCTAGGAGAAGGATTTCAGCAGTTCGTATAGATGGGCCACCGAATGAAGCGCGTAGTACCGTTCCTGTACCCGACCGGAACGGATGAGTAGCAGGGCAGGAACACTGGAAATCTGCCATTTTTCTGACAGGGATGGAGAGGTGTTCAGGTTGATCTGATACATCGAAACATCAGGCAGAGCCGCTTCCACTACACGAAGCATCTGCCCCGTGATCTTGCAGGTGCCGCACATCGGCGTATAGACGAAAAGGACAAAGGATTTCTTCGAGGCGAGCCGTTCATTCAGCTCATCCAAATGCAGTTCTTCCATATGATTTCTCTCCTATCCGATTCGTACCTTCGCCCATTATACGCGATAGCGGCCACCCTCAGCCTCAAAGATCAAAACGAAAATCCTCATCTGTCAGCGGCTCCACATGGATCGTCCGGACATAGCCGTTGCCTTTTTTGGAGAAAAAGTCATGCTGCTTCGTGTGGGTGCGAATCCCGTTCAGCACGATCGGGTTTACTTCCTCCTCCGGAAACGAGGGCTCGAGCCCCAGATTCATCAAAGCCTTGTTGGCATTGTAGCGTACGTAAGCCTGAACCTCTTCTGTCAGACCAATCTCGGAATACAGCTCCGTCGTGTAGGCCATCTCGTTTTCATGCAATCTGTCCAGCAAGGCATACAGCTCCTCTTTGACAGAAGCCTGCTCCGCGACACTCAGCTTCTGGTACACCTCCTGAGCCAGGACACCCACATACAGACCATGGATGCTTTCGTCGCGCACGATCAGGTCGATGATCTCGCCGCTGCTCGTCATCTTGCCCTGGCCCGCCAGGAACAACGGATAGAAAAAGCCGCTGTAAAACAGATAGCTTTCCAGAAAGACGGAGGCGACCATTGCCAAATACAAGTCTTTGGGACTGTGGATATTTTGGTAATACTCGGAAATCAGCGATGCTTTTGTCTGCAGACGTGGATTTTTTTCAATCCAGCGGAAAATGTCGTCGATCTCCTCTGTCGTCGCCAAGGTAGTAAAAATACTGCTGTAGGATTTGGCATGGATCTGTTCCATCATGCCCATGAAGCCGAGTACCGCTTTTCGCTGCAAGCCGTCTACATGCTCCATGATCTTGGGCATGCCGATTCCGCCCTGTACCGTATCGAGCAGAGTTAGCCCCCCGAGTACTTTTTTATACGTCTCCCGTTCGGCTGCACTCAGCTCCAGCCAAGCCATTTTATCATCTGAGAGCGGGATTTCATCGTCTGTCCAAAACTGCATGATATTCTGGTTCCAAAACGTCATCGTAAAATCATCATCGGGTCTGTTCCAGTTGACTGCTTTCACCTGGTCTCTCTCCTCCTTCTGCTCATCGGCGTCAGATCGCACAACTGATGCATTCCTCGACCGTCAAATGCTTGGTTCGTGTATAGTAGAGCGATTTCAAGCCTTTTTTCGCCGCATAGATGTAGTAGCGTGCCAATTCTCGCGTTGAAATATTGCTATTGACGTGCAGAATCGTCGAGATGCCCTGGTCGACATGCTCCTGTATTTCTGCGATCAGGTCGATCACTTTGAACGGATCAATATGATACGCAGATTTATAGATAAAATAATTCTCTGGCGACAAGTACGGCATCGGATAATAAGTCGTGGAATTGGCATACGTCCGCGTCTCGATATGATCGACAATCGGCATGACACTCGATGTAGCGTTCTGGATGTAAGAGATGCTTTGCGTCGGTGCGATTGCCAATCTGTACGCATGGTACAAGCCGTACTCTTTTACCTTTTGCTCCAGCTGTGACCAATCCTCTGCGGTCGGCAGGTAGATTCCTTCAAACAGCTGTTTCCCTTTTTCTGTACGCGGATGGTACGATTCGCTCCGATACTTGGCAAAGTAAGTTCCCTTCGCATATTCGGACTGCTCGAATCCCAGGAAGGTCGTACCCGTCTCCTTCGCGATCTCCATGCTTTTTTCCAGCGAATAGTAGTTCATCATCATGAAAAAGGTGCGGGCAAAATCCTTCGCTTCCTCGCTTTCATAAGCAATCTTGTTTTTCGCCAGATAGCCGTTCAGATTCATTGCACCAAGTCCCACCGAGTGCAGCTCACGGTTGGCCTTTTGCACCCCTGGCGCATTTTCCACTTGTGTCAAGTCGCTGACCGCCGTGATGGCCTCCATCCCCTCGCGAACCGATTCGCGAATTT